>NZ_CAWMYC010000045.1:0-11949 GCF_963872035.1 Scytonema sp. HK-05 | reverse complement strand
AGTTAATAAAAAGCCGCCACTAAACGGCGGGGCTTTAAACCCCATTTTTCGGTAACAAGCAATCTAGACAACAATTTAGAAGCAGCAGTTAGTAGTGAGGGTTCGCTAAGCAATCTAAATGCCGGCTCTAACGCTGACTTGGGACTAATGCGTTCCTTGGCGGTAGTTAAAGAACTGCTTAAAATCCAGAAACAACAGGGTAGAATGCCAGGAGTTAAGTTTCGCGCCTATTCGGCGGCGCAGTTAATATTACCGAATGGGGAATTTGCCCCAATTCCCAACAACCAGCGTCAGCCAGATGCGACACGGCGACGCATTGAAATTCGCTTTACTCGCCTGGGTAAAGAGCGAGAAGCCAAGTAGGTAAAAGTGCGCAATTATCATAGCTTAGCCAGCAGCTTGCTACACGTAATGCTAATTTTGCCAATGTTTGAATCAAAACAACATAATCAGGTGATAAATTTTCATTCTTGCTGAGTTAAACTGGCAAGCAAGATAATTCAAACATCACGAGAGCGGCTCCACGGTTTGGGCATCACTCAAAATGGAACACTGGCAATTTCTGATACAGAAACAGGGCGATGCTCCCAAACAGAACCCCCCAAGGGGCGATGGGCAAAGCCTCGCCAAGGGCGATCGCTCTTGGCGTCCCTTGGAATCGCCAAATGTGGAAATTATAGAAGGTCGGTATAGAGTTGTCGCTTGTTCTAACCTTGCTAACGTAGATGTGGAAGTACAAATCACTCATACCTCAACGTTGGAGGTTCCACCGAAGCGGCGAATTCAGGTGCGATCGCGCCGCACAAACTCTGAAGGCTTAATACCTGTCATTCCCTATACTTACCTTAAGCCAGGAGTTTGGGAGTTACGCTGTTCTGGTAAGTTGATGTCTGATCGTGGTAAACCCTGGCAACACAGTATCCAATTGCAAGTCCTACCTAAAGTTGCTGCAAACGAGGTAGGACGAGGAAACAACGAGGAATTACCTGTCTTAACCGCTGAGTTGTCTCAAGAAGAAGCGATTATTGAGCAGCCGATCAGTCCAGTCTGGCTTAAAGGTGAGACAGCAGAACAGATTTTACAAAACTTAATAGAACTGGCTTTACCTGCTTGTGAATTGTTGCCCGAAGATGACAAAACGGTTGAGGATTCTCCAGCAAATATGCCAGCTGCACCGCTTGCTGTGAAACTTGAAGAAGAAATCTACATTGCTCGTTGGGGAGAAACTCTCACAATTAACGGGCGTGTGGAGCAAAAAGAAGCGACGCTGGATTTGAGCCAAACATCAAATTATGAAAGAGTTTACGGAGGAGAAATAAGAATAGAATTGCACTCACCCCAAGGTTCTGAAATCATTAGGCGAGTGCGGCAATCGTTACCAGAAAAGTTAATACCGTTTCCTATCAGATGTTCAATAGAGATTCCAGCTGATTGTGAATCGAAGCTGATTTTGGGAGAAATCAGTTTGTATGGCGTCCTCACAATTGGTAGTCAGGCGGTACTCTTAGCAAAGGAGTCTTTCACAATTACAGATGTTACAGAATTACTAGCAACCAGTGCTGTATTCACCAAAAGTGAACCACTAGCGACTTGTGAAGCCCAAAAACTATCGATACCTCTAGATTTAAAACTTTTCAATCTGGTAAAAACTCCAAACAAAGTGCGATCGCACCTGTTGCATCCATCTCCAAAAAAATCTCTACCACCCAAACTTAACCGGCAATCACTTCGTAAATCAGCAGCGATTTCACCTCAATTA
This sequence comes from Scytonema sp. HK-05, assembly GCF_963872035.1. Classification (NCBI taxonomy): domain Bacteria; kingdom Bacillati; phylum Cyanobacteriota; class Cyanophyceae; order Nostocales; family Scytonemataceae; genus Scytonema; species Scytonema sp. HK-05. Next base: position 10,190 of record NZ_CAWMYC010000045.1, on the reverse strand, counting down.
CCGAGGTTTGCTCAACACCAAAATCAGATGATCAGTCCTGGGGTTTCAGAACCTCCTTTAAAGTTGGAAAATTCAGACACGAATAGCACTGTCACTGCTGTTAGTTATGTCATCAGCAAGGGTACGGCTTTTCCCTACTTAAAACGACTAAAAACATCGCAGGATGAAATAGAAGTCATTAAGCGCTATCCGCCAGAGATGTTTGACTTTCCTGCGCCTGTTGACTCGCAGCAGCACACGACTGAAATTGATCATGAATATGCAGCGTTATCAGTTGCAGAGGATGCACAATCCCAAGACACATCGTTTGTCAAAGTAGTGACTCCCTCTAGTTCTGAATTAATTACGACAAGCAGTCCCTACATATCTCCCTTAATTAGAAAGTGGATGCATACTCAAGGGTACTCTTTGCCTGAACCCATCAATTTGCAAAACCAAGACGACTATACCTATATTGTCCCTCGCCAAGAGCAGATAAATGAGGAGCTTGACACACACACGCAGGGAAATGGCGACGCTGAGAATGCACAGGACACAAAGGTAGAAGAACAAATTGCGACACACACTCAAGAAGACAAGCAGATAAATTCTCCGTCCCTCCCTCACTCCCTCCCTCACTCCCCCCCTCATGAGGAGATGTCGTCGGCTTGGTTGGTACAGGAAATCGTTGTAGATGATACATTCAATGAAGCGGAAGCTGATACTTTCAAAAACCAACCTTCCAAGCACGAAGAAGTATCAGTATCAAATGTATTATTTTATTTGCCTTTAGAAAAAGAAATCACGGAAGCGTTACCAGTTCCGCAATTGCATTTGCCACCAGGCGAACTTGTGTGTGGAAAATCTATGAGGGTACGCGTACAGTTAGCGCAAGTGTGTCCGGAAGTGGCTGTCAAGTTATGGGTTGAGGATTGCCAAACTCGCTGGTTACTGGAAGGTCCACTTTGGTTGACAAATTTAGTACCTAACTCTTCTGGAGGATTGGAAGAAACGACTCACATCATTGTTCCTTTTGGGTGTTTGGAAATTCGCTTAGAAGCGATCGCTGTGAATACGGTTACTCAGCAGGAAAGCGACAAAGTCACTATCGAACGGGCTGTGATTCCTCCGGACTTACCGAGTTTGCAGTTAGATGAACTTTTAGATCTTTAATTTAGGGCTAGCCATCGATCCCATTAAGTGCATTCTGAGTTTTGAGTTCTGATATCATGTCCGGCTAATTAGTTATGATTTCCACGTTAACTGCACCCCACCCCGCGCCGCCCCTCCCCGCATGCGGTCCGGGGACGTGAAGCGTAGCTTTACGGGGGTGGGGTTCTTAGGGGAATGATAAGTCTTTAAGCGAACATGATATGAGTTCTAAATTCTTCTTCTAACTGTGTTAAAAATCTTTAGAATTTAAAAATTTAGGGGAAAAATTGCAGTAAGCTCTTGTTGAATTGTAGTTTGTTTCATAGGAATCTTATGTACACAGCTTCATTTATGCCTACCATTCTGATGTACGCAGCTTCATTTGTGCCTTCCATCCTTGTTCCTGTAACTGGTCTAGTTGTTCCAGCTGTGACGTTTGCGTTTATGTTGTTATACATTGAACGCGACGATATCGGCTAAACTTGTCCACCGACTTAATCATGAATGAAAAATTGACCGCCCATCTGATAAAGACGGGCGGCTTTTTTATGCTGATTTTTAACAGATTTGCGGAAGTCCCCACCCTCAACGCTTCGTAGGGTGGGCGACGGGTGGAGTAATGAGGAGAACATCCTCAACCGAATTAAACCTACGGTTTAACAGGGCGGAGGATGGTCGAGGAATTACCAATCTTAGTATCGGGGAGAGATTTAATGTAATCTTGGATGACCTCAGACATGGACACACCTAGAGTAACCGCGTAATTCTCTAGTCTTTCTTTTTCTTTGTCTGTTAGCCGCACAATAATTTTATTTGTTCTAGCCATATTTGCGAAACTTATGTTAGTCTTATTGTATATATTTAAAGACTAACATAAATGAAGTGAGAAGCAAGCAGTGGCAACGAGGCGAATGACTTTTCGGTTATACCCAAATAAGCATATAGAGCAATCTTTGCGGTATCACCGGAAGCTTCACAAAGACCTCTATAACGCTGCTGTTTATAATCGGTTTACCCAATATCAAAAGTTCAAGCATTCTGTTAGCTACAGGTCGTAACAGAATAGCTTGCCAGCGTTCAAGGAAATTTGGACAGAGTACAAAGAAATAAACTCCCAAGCTTTGCAAGCAACATTGAAACGTGTTGATTTTGCATTTGAACGTTGGTTCAAGGGATTAGGAAAGCGTCCAAAATACAAATCAATTCGCCATTATTTAGGATGGACTTATCCAGCTAAAACTGGTTATTCTGTTGAGTCTAGTGGAGAGAATGGGTATCTAAACCTGTCTAAGATTGGGCGCATCCAGATGCGTGGCAAGGCTAAGTATTGGGGTACGCCAACAACTTACACAATTGTTTACCGTAATGGTAAATGGTACGCGTCAATCACGGTTGATGTTTTAGAGCAAGCTTTGAAGCCCGAAGTCCTCCCAACTGGTGCAGTTGGTATCGACTTAGGCTGTAATTCAGCGTTATCAATTACGGATGGAGAAAATCATCAACAGATTGATGCTCCTAAGTTTTTGCGTAGCGCAGAACATCAAATCAAAAAAGCGTATAAGGAGAAAAGACGGAAGCAAGCACCAAATAGAAATAAGAAAATAAAGGCTTCTAGAAGATGGAAAAAAGCCCAAGCTAAAGTTAGTAAGTTAACTCGTAAAGTTGCTAATCAGCGCCAAAATTGGGTACATCAAATTGCAGCAGATATTGTTAGCGGTAATAGCTTCGTTGCGACTGAAAAACTAGAAGTCAAGAAGATGACAAGTATTGCTAAAAAAGGCAAACGTAAGAAGCAAAAAGCAGGTTTGAATAAATCAATATTAGATGTTGGTTTTGGGATGCTTCGCAGTACCATCAAGTACAAAATAAAGCAGATTGGTGGTGTTTTTATAGAAGTTCCAACCAAGAAAGTAAAACCTTCTCAAACTTGCCCAAAATGCGGTCATCAGTACAAGAAAACACTTGATATTAACCCAAGTTGCGGGTTATCAAATTCTGAGTGCTTCGTGACTTTTGATTCAGGCGATCGCTCACTCCAAAGTTGGAATTGTGCTATGCACAACCCCAACTTTAAAAAGCGTTAAAAATATTGAAGAAGAACACATAGGTCAGAACGCAGAACTCAGAATCAATTGGATCGGTGCAGCACCTAACCAATTGTAGACACCGTGTTAACTGTCGTTATTTAAACCCCTTTCTGGAGTCACCCAGTCGTACAGAAGTTCATTCTGACTTCTGACTCCTGAGTTCTGAGTTCTTTTTGTTAAAAATATAAGTATTGAATCGGTTTTAAGTATCAAGACTTTCTCATTAGAGAAACGCTTGTCGAAGAGTAAATGCAAAAATAAATGCTTCTATCTTCAGTAGAAACCCATTATAAGTGACTGCATGAATTGATTTAGGGAATAAACTTGTGACAGCACTAAACACAGTCTCAATATAATGCCGAGTACATTGTTTAATATACTGATTCCACGGCTCGTCTTTACGTTTAGAATTCTTTTTACGCATCACTTTGAACGCAATTTGACTCGTCTCGAAGAGTTCATCTTCCGCAGTATAATCAGTGTATGCAGAGTCAGTATAAACCTCGCTCCCCGGGGGCAGATTTAACGGTAATGCATTTAAAGCCCGCACATCAGAAGCACTACCGGGCATAAATACGAACTCGACCGGGATACCACTTTTAGTCGTTAACAACTGAACTCTAACCCCATAAAAATAGCGTTTCTTTGATGCGATGTAACCCCTGTACTCTTCTGACTTAATTAATTTCACATTGAATATACGGATGTTATCGCACATTGATACGGCAAAAGAGTCTAAAAGATATTCAGTACAATCACTACTTTCTTTCAGTATCATCCCCACTTGATGAAACAAATCATTCATCAACATTGAGATTCCGTGTAATCGTCGATTAAAATGCGACTTTTCTAACATTTTGGGAACGAGATCATGGTCTTTCATGTAATTGCAAGCTTTATTCTGATTGCCATCAAAGAACATCGCCGCAGTTATTACCGTTGTAAGAATTTCTGCATCACTCCTGCAGTCTGCGACAGTCTTCACGATGCCTAATCGCCTTTAACAAGTCGTCGATGATAGCATAGACGGTAATTATTTCGTTTAGCATATTCCCCTCGTTTTTGTTCACTCGAGGGGATTTTATTGCACAAAGCGATCGCCTGAATCTATAACTAGCAACTTGGGTTATTAGAGTCCATAAATGTACTGTTTGCAATTACATCCAAAACCGTGATATTGCTGCTGCTGAGGTTATGCTCTACTGGGCTAAAGGTAATCTACCGGGGTTAGGAACTAGCCTCGTAGACGAGGCAGCGCCTTGCGGGGGTTCCCCCCGTTGTGGCGACTGCCGTGCTGATGTCACTGGCTCTACTTCACGTACTAGCAAAAAAGCTGGAAGCATGAAGCAACTAGGACAAATGAAGCGTCAAAAACTCAATCCTACAAGGGTGAATGTAGAAACTCACCCCTCAACGAAGTAGGGCCTAGGAACTGTAACTTAATTTCTGTGTATATCTATGCAGAATTATGGCTCTGCATAGATAGACGCGGCATATTCTGCCAACCCTTGCGGGTAATGTTTGCCGAACCTAAGAGGTTCCGCAACGCTTACGTCAATGTTCAAATGGCGCTTTAGGAAGACAGCACTATAGCTATAAACCTGTTTGCTAATTCCTTAACTGCCTTCGACAGTGCTACAAACTGGCGTTCATTTGTAGGTGTCATGACCAATCGAACGTAGCCATAAATGGCTTAGACTGCACGCTCCGACTTTGTACAGATTTACCTAGTCTTACCTAGTTCTGCATAGGTTTTTCGGAGCGGTGAGTAGTTCATTCGATTCTTCAACTTGTGCTACTAGCTAAATCTCGCTTACAGCTACTAATTGCTAATTGTGTATTGCCTTGACATTCTCCTACCTCAAGGCTAGGAGATCCTTAGAACTTTTCAGTCCTAATATCCCTATTACTAGGGTTCCCAGGCTCAACACGTTTGCTCGCGCTTGAGCGTATTGATATCTCCTCAAGGTTGTTTCGGGCGTCTACTTTCCCCCAGTCCGGGGGTAGGTTTTATTTAAATGTCTTGTACTGACATGTTCAAATTGTATCATGGCAGGCTAAACTCTGCCACTAGCTTTCATCCCTAACCTAAAGGTACAGGGTTTTCAGCATTTTTTTATAAGTATGCAGGCAAATAGCAATTAGCAATTGTGTGATTCGGCTCAAACTACCATTAGATTGAAGAACCGAGTCCAGCGTAGGCTCCGTAAAAGAAAATACCTACAACGGTAATTACACCTAAACCTGCGATTGTTGCAACAATCCACAGGGGAATTCTGCCACTTCCAGACACAGTCTCTCCTCCCTTGATAAAAAATTAGCGACGAAAGTTAAAAAATAAACAGCAGTCAATAGCTGTCGTTCCAGTTAGTTAAAGAAGTAACTGGAAAACAGAATCCCCAGAACGAAAACGAGTAGCAGTCCCAGGTAAAGCGAAGTCCGGTTGAGTTCAACCGGCTGATTATTGGGATTTTGCTTTCTTTCCATGATTTTCTCCTAGCGCTGAATAAACTGCATGGAAGCGATCGCACCCAAAAAGAATATAGTTGGCACAGCTAGGGTGTGAACTGCAAGCCATCTGACCGTAAAAATTGGATACGAAACTGGTTGATTGATGTTATTGCCGCTAGTCATGATTTCAAACTACTTTGTGTTACTAAATTGCTCTACTTGTTGTTTTGCTTGATAACGGTTATTTACAATTGGCAATTCCTGCCGTGCTGGTGTGTAATACTCATCAGGGCGAGGTGTACCAAACACATCGTATGCCAACCCAGTGCTGACAAACAACCAACCCGCAATAAACAGTGCAGGAATGGTGATGCTGTGGATCACCCAGTAACGAACGCTCGTAATAATGTCCGAAAATGGACGTTCTCCAGTAGTACCCGACATTTATACCCCTACCTTGAGCAAGATTGTTATTGAGATCATTATCCTACAAAGTTAAGAAAGAGTTACACCTCGTAACTTCTTTCTCATAAATAGGAATAAATACTTATGCAGCTTTTGATTTAGAAGTAGCTGCAATATTGGGGTTATATTTCAGTAAAACACCGCGATCGCCAATCACAAATCCCTTTTCTGGGTTGAGAAAAACGATTTTGTAAAAATTAGTGGGAACTCCTTCAACATCACGGTCTTTTTCCCAAGTTTTGCCGCCATCAGAACTGTGCAGCAAATTAGCGCTACCGCCACTAACCCAAATTTCATCGGGTGTACGATAAGCCAAATCAAGTAAGCCCCAACTGGTCGAGAGTTCTGGATATTGAGTTTCCAACCACTTGTCAGGTTCAGCTGGGTTACTAAATTGTACCTGACCACCTCGTGCTAACATCCACATTTGTCCCTGTTCGGTAAATCCCATATTTTCTACTCGTCTGGAACTATTGCGGTTATGGGGTACCCAAGCATTTAGCCCTGGTTCCCAAGTCGAGTAGAAGTTACCTTTTGCAGAAACAGCAACATATTTGCCATCAGCAGAACGTTCGATGTTACGAACCACACCAACGGCTTGTTCCACCTGCGCTTTCCAGTTTTGTCCACCATCTGTGGTTCTGTATATTGCTCCCACATCCGTAGCCATCTCAGCTGTGTTTTGTGCCAATGCCACAATACTTACGGGGTTACCTGGTAGCTTTTCACTCAGGGGAATGCGTGACCAAGAACGACCTTCATCACTGCTGTGCAACAGTAGAGAAGGTTCTCCAGCTATCCACCCCTCTTGACCTGCAAAACTGACAGTGTTAAAACGGTACCTTTGGTCATCCAGTTTTAATTCTAGAGGCTGCCAAGTTCTGCCACCGTCTTTTGTTTCCAACAGAGTGGCATTGCTCCCAACTAAGAAACCATGCTGGGGGTCATTTGTAAAGGCAATATCCAGTAGTTTTGCATCTGTTGGGACGGAAATCACTTCCCAAGGATTGTAGCTGGTCGAAGGGACATTACTACAACCAACACATACAAGGATAACCACGAACAAAGCAAGTATTCGTTGGTAAATTTTCACAATTGAGCGCATCTTTATCTGTTAGTATCTGTTAGTTTTTTTGAATTTGTGTATGGGTTTGGTGTAGGTTTATTGCCCACCCTCCGCGTTAAAAGCGCGTCTTATTGTACGCCGTAGAGGCTCATAAAAAACAAGAAGGCAAGAGCCAAAGCCCCGAAAATCAGCAGGTTCTTCTGACCTGGTGTCAGGTTATTCACACCAACACCATATTTCAGATTTTCTTGGAAACCGGATGCTGTACCAGCAGGACCAATGTTTGTAAAACCATTCTTTTTGACACCGCAAACTGGGCAGCGCCAAGTAGAAGATAATTCAGCAAAGGGTATCCCTGGGGCGATGTCATGCTTGTCATCCCCCTTTTCGGGTTCATAAATGTAACCGCAGGCACGGCACTCGTAGCGGTCTAACGCGGTCGTCTCAGCAGCTTGTTCGCTCATGGCTCTTGGCGTCGGTGAGAGGCAAATCTTAAATATACGTTAAAAATTATGACATAAGTGTTAGGTTTTTCTATCTTGAGTAAAAACGAATCAAATCGTCTCCAGCTCTATTTTTCAGGATTCAAAAAAGTCAAAGAGATATAATGTAAAAGAAGGTTACAAGTTTATTAGCACCAAAAGCGGTAGAAATTCATTGTGTTTGTCCTTAGCGGTTACGAGTACCTTCTAGGCTTCTTCATCCTCTGTAGCCTAGTGCCTGCCTTGGCTCTATCAGCGTCTAAGCTCCTGCGACCGAGTGGTCGCAACCCAGAACGGCGCACTACATATGAATCCGGCATGGAACCCATCGGTGGAGCTTGGATTCAGTTCAATATCCGTTACTACATGTTTGCGCTCGTCTTCGTCATTTTTGATGTAGAGACTGTATTTTTATATCCTTGGGCGGTTGCTTTCCACCGTCTTGGGCTATTGGCATTTATTGAGGCGCTAATTTTTATTGCAATTCTTGTAATTGCCCTCGTGTACGCATGGCGTAAAGGAGCTTTGGAATGGTCTTAGATACTAATATAGAGCAGCAGCAAAAAGAACGCATCCTCAACCCGATAGAGCGTCCTACAGTAACCCAAGAATTGTCAGAAAACGTCATCCTAACCACGGTTGATGACCTCTACAACTGGGTGCGGCTTTCTAGCCTTTGGCCCATGCTGTTTGGTACCGCTTGCTGCTTTATTGAGTTTGCAGCTTTGATTGGTTCCCGATTTGACTTTGACCGTTTTGGTCTGATTCCCCGTTCTAGTCCCCGCCAAGCCGACTTAATTATCACTGCAGGCACAATCACCATGAAGATGGCACCTCAGCTCGTGCGTCTTTATGAGCAAATGCCAGAACCGAAGTACGTGATTGCTATGGGTGCTTGCACGATTACTGGCGGAATGTTCAGCGTGGATTCCCCCACAGCAGTGCGTGGAGTCGATAAGCTGATTCCAGTGGACGTTTACTTACCCGGTTGTCCGCCGCGTCCAGAAGCGATTATTGACGCGATTATTAAGCTGCGGAAGAAGATAGCAAATGATTCAATCCAAGAGCGGAGTCTGATTAAGCAAACTCACCGCTACTACAGCACAACTCACAACCTCAAGCCCGCGCAGCAAATTCACACGGGTAAGTATTTGCAGGCTGAGTCTCGTGTTACACCGCCGAAGGAATTAACGGAAGCGATCGGTCTACCAGTCCCACCTGCTCTTTTGACTCAAAAGGCACAAAAGGAGGAAACTAACCGTGGCTGAAGAATCGAAAGGGGCGCCAGCAGAACAACAGTCAATAGTCAAAGCGGGTGAAGTTTCCCAATGGTTGACAGAAAATGACTTTGCTCATGAGTCTTTAGAAGCAGATCATGAAGGTGTAGAGGTCATTAAAGTTGAGCCAGATTTTTTGCTGCCACTTTGCACTGCACTGTATGCTTATGGGTTTAATTACCTCCAGTGTCAAGCTGGCATTGATTTGGGTCCAGGACAGCAGTTGGTGAGTATGTATCACTTGATTAAACTCAGTGATAATGCTGACCGTCCCCAGGAAGTGCGTCTCAAAGTGTTCCTACCACGGGAAAATCCCAGAGTTCCCTCAGTTTACTGGATTTGGAAGGCAGCAGACTGGCAAGAACGCGAGACCTACGATATGTTCGGCATTATCTACGAAGGACACCCGGATCTGAAGCGGCTTTTGATGCCAGAAGATTGGGTAGGTTGGCCTTTGCGTAAGGATTACGTGTCGCCTGACTTCTATGAGTTGCAGGACGCTTATTAGAGCAATCAAAGCACCTCATTATCAGCCGCTCCGAAAAACCTATACAGAACTAGTCAAACTTAGACAAAGCTGTACAAAGTCGGAGCGTGCAGACTAAGCGAAAGCTACGATTTTTGAGTCATGACACCAAAAGCGTGAACGCCAGCTTGTAGACGGCAGTTGCTTTATGCCGGGAAACCCGTCCACCGCACTGCCTCCTCTGTCGAAGGTAGTTAAGTAATCAGTAAACAGGTTTATAGCTGTAGTGCTACCTTCTCAACAAGCTCTTAAATCAAAGGCGCAGGCAAACTTAACTGAGAAATCAGGTTGGCAGAATATGCCATATAAGCAGGTCTTGTTTTGCAAGACCTGTACAAAATGTCCAAAAATGTATAGATATGTCCAGTGATTAAGTTACAGTTTCCTACCCCTCTTTGTGGTTCAAAGAGCGGTAAAATTTATGAATGCAACTTGATATCAGTTGCTTATAAGTGCTTATAAGAAAGTAGGCTGAAAACCTCGTGCAAGTAGCGCCGGGGATGAAAGCCACAACGTAGACTGTCTTCCTACCGTGATGTTTTCTTTTTCAAGACTGCGAATAAGCTCTCTAAGTACATCTGTCTGTGTTTTGCCTTGCTTTTCGCAGGATTATTAAGGAATTTCTTTTTCTTTAGTGTTGACACGAAAAGTATTCAACTACCCCAGGCTGGCAAGCCCTCGCGGTGGGGATTGCTAAGACCACTT
>NZ_CAWMYC010000044.1:0-12144 GCF_963872035.1 Scytonema sp. HK-05 | reverse complement strand
ATAATGAACCACAGATGGACACAGATGGACACAGATAAATAATTACTTCATTCAGATAAAAAGCGCTATATCTTTCGTTACTGCCCCAACTCTTTCATATTGTTCATTACTTGTTGATATAGTTGGTTATTATTTTGTTTCTCAAAAATTTGTGCGGCTCGCTGCAAATCTTCTATAGCTTTTTGTTTATCTCGTAGCGCAGCATACGCATTTCCTCGGTTATTATATGCTGCAGCAAAGTTGGGAGCAAGACGGATGGCTTCGTTGTAATCGGCGATCGCCCCCTCTCTATCTCCTTGGGCGGCGCGGGCGTTTCCCCGGTTATTGTAAGCAACGGCAAAGTTAGAATTAACATTAATAGCTTGGCTGTAATCGTCTATCGCCGCGTTTCTGTCTCCCTTTGCCGCAACAGCATTCCCCCGATTATTGTACGCCTCAGCATAGTTGGGATTGAGGCGAATTGCTTGGCTGTAATCTTCTATCGCCCCGTTTGTGTCTCCCTGCGCAGCGCGAGCATTGCCTCGGTTATTATACGCTTGAGCATCATTGGAATTGATATTAAGCGCTTGGTTGTAATCTTCTATCGCCCCCTGCTGATCTCCAGAATCAAATTTAGCCAGTCCCCGGCTATTGTAAGCAGTTCCATAGTTGGGATTGAGGTTAATTGCTCTGGAATAAGAAGCGATCGCCCCTTGTGAGTCTCCTTTAATTTGCTGATATTGACCCTGAATATAAAAGTCTCTCGCTTGTGATGGTCGTGCTGCTGGACGTCCAGCAGGACGGACTCCGATTTCTGTTACCAATACATCATTAGCGTTACTACAGGAAACGGTTCCAAGAGCAATAAATGCGGTAAGCGCAGTTCTGCAGACAGCATTCATTATTTACCATTCATCCTCATACTTAGCATTCATCAATCATCACTGTTTTCGTCACTTTCTTGATTTTTAGGAGTCAGTCGCCATGCAGTTGTTTGCTCAATATCTACAGACAGTTGTTCTAGGTTTTCTCCTAAATCTTTTTGTAGTTTCTGAGTCAATGTGATTGGAAAATCTAAATCGATATCTTCAGTTTGTACTAGTTTTGCAAGTTGTGTAAACGGTACTTTCACCGTTTTTCGCTCGTAACAACTTAGCTTGAAATAAGAGCTTTCTGTTACATTTTGAGCAAGCATAGCTTTTTTTATTCGCTCTTGGAGATTTGCGAATTCTGAATCTAAGAGTTTCCACTGTTGCTCAAGTTGTGCGTATCTTGCATTCAGTGATGTTAAGTTTTCCGTTGCGGGTTCGGAGTGAATTTCTTGGTTTAATTCTATCAAACGTTGATGGACTTGAGCAAGATAAATGCAGTCTAGATAAGCATACTCGATTTGTTCTTCGCTTAGGGGTCGCCTTCCCCAATCACTACCTTGTTCTTGTTTATCTATATTCTTAAAATGACAAAGTTCTGCAGCTAGAGTTTTGAGTTGGTAGTTAGGTAATGGCAAGGCATAGTAGGGAATTTTTTTTGCCATTTCTAAAGTACAAGTGATATTTTTTGCTTTCTTGTTAGCCAGAAATTTGACATCAAAGCTAGCATTATGAAAGACTTTTTCAATATTGGCATTGACCATAATTTTGTCAATAAATTCAGCGACAACATCAGGGTAATTGAGTACATCCAAAACAAAGATGCGATCGCCACTCAAATCTTGTGGATCGTCCAATACCTGAATCAGCGACAGTCTAGGATTGCGACTTTTATAGTCTGCGATTTCTGTATCAATCCACAAAATGCTAGCTTTGGTATATTCAGCGACAACAGAACGGATTTCGCTTGCTAATGTTAGGTACGGCATAAGCTCATATTTCCTGAAAAATTCGGAAGGGGTATCAAGTTATAGTTCTCCATTTTTAGCATTTTCTTGGTTATCTTTCTGTCGTTGTACTTATGTAGCAGGCTAATTTCGTTTTATATCCAAAGCTGGATAGCCTAAACTGCTAGCTCAAGTCATTTTATATATGTATGTAATGTTGTCTCACAAATAATCTTGTTTCTGATTGCCCATGCGCTACTTTGTCTTAGCCACTGACTACGATGGCACTTTAGCCGCAGACGGTCGTGTGAATGATGAAACTATAGCAGCGCTTGAACGCCTGCGGCTGTCTGGGAGAAAACTCATTTTAGTCACCGGTCGTGAGCTAGATGATTTGCAGCGCGTATTTCCGCAAATAGATTTATTTGATTGTGTCGTCGCGGAAAACGGCGCTTTGTTGTATTCGCCTGCTACACGTCAGGAGAAACCATTAGGTTCGCAACCACCCCAACAGTTTATTCAAGCATTGCGCGATCGCCATGTTGACCCTTTGTCTGTAGGTCGAGTCATTGTTGCTACCTGGCATCCTAATGAAACCACGGTATTAGAAACCATTCGCGATTTAGGACTAGAATTGCAGGTTATTTTTAACAAAGGTGCAGTGATGGTGTTGCCTTCGGGCATTAACAAAGCAGCAGGACTCACAGCAGCGTTAGATGAGATGAAGTTATCGCCGCATAATGTTGTAGGTGTTGGCGATGCCGAAAACGACCATGCTTTTCTGGAATTGTGTGAGTGTTCTGTTGCTGTTGCTAATGCCTTGCCAATGGTGAAGGAACGTGTGGATTTTGTCACCAATGGCAGTCGCAGTGCTGGCGTCGTTGAACTTATTGATAAGCTACTTGCTTCAGATTTGTCGGAAATAGATTCCCAACTGCAACACAATATCTTGCTGGGTACGCGGGAAGATGGTTCTGAAGTACACATGAAGGCGTACGGTTCAAGTATACTGCTGGCTGGCACTTCCGGCGGCGGCAAATCTACCCTGGCAACAGCCGTCCTGGAACGCATCGCAGAACAAAAATACCAATTCTGCATCATTGACCCGGAAGGTGACTACGAAAACTTTGAAGGTGCGATTATTCTAGGTGATGCTAACCGTTCGCCTAGAGTAGAGGAAGTCTTGGATTTACTTGAGCAACCTGATCAGAATGTCATTATAAATTTACTAGGGATTGCTTTAGCGGATCGTCCGGTATTCTTTGCCGAATTGCTACCCCAATTGCAGGAATTGCGAGTACGTACCGGTCGTCCTCATTGGATAGTGGTAGACGAGGCGCATCACCTCATGCCTTCCTCTTGGAACCCCGCCTCTGTGACATTGCCTCAAAAGTTAGATGGCATAATGTTTATTACCGTTCATCCCGACCAGATGGCACCAGCAGCCTTGTCTTTAGTAGACACTATGCTCACCGTCGGTAAGTCACCAGAGGAAAACATCAAGCAATTCTGCTCAGTGGTTGGTCATTGTCCGCCAGAACTTGCGCCCCAAAAGCTGGTACCAGGAGAGGCGATCGCATGGTTCCGAAAAACAGATACCGAACCTTTCCGCTTTCGCATCACCCCAGGACATACTGAACGCCGTCGTCACGTTCGCAAGTATGCTGAAGGAGAACTAGGACAAGACAAGAGCTTCTACTTCACAGGAGCAGAAGGTAAGCTAAATCTCCGCGCCCAGAACCTGATTTTGTTCACTCAGCTTGCAGAGGGCGTTGATGAGGAAACTTGGTTGTACCATCTGCAACAAGGAGATTATTCGCGCTGGTTCCGAGAAGCGATTAAGGACGAATCTTTGGCAGAGGAAGTTCAAAAGATAGAGGAAACTGCTAATGGTTCGGCTAGTGAAAGTCGTGAGGCAATTAAAGCGGCAATAGAACAACGTTACACTTTGCCGGCATAAATGAGGTTTCGGAGGCTTGCTGCACTTCGTATATTGCCGAATCTTAGCACTGCCTACTTTCCTTAGCTAACACTTAGAAAAAAAACGGAGATATACCCTGTTTATTGGGTATACTTCCTACTTTTATTTCCCTGCTAGTTTTTATAAGGTAAAAATGTACACGGTGCTATACCTTTAGGAGAATAACCATGTCTAAAGTAAACTCAGCCCAGCTACAGAATAACTTGACAGGTGTTCACTACCCAGCAAGCAAGAAAGACTTGGTTATGTATGCTGAGATTCGAGGTTCCGACGAACAAGTCCTCCGGGCTTTGAAACAGTTACCAGATAAGCAGTATGAAACGCTAACGGCTGTAAGCGAAGTTATCTGCGGGAGCGAATCAGCGTAGTAATAGCAATTTTTGGGTGTACTAAACGCATTCAAAATTTTTTAATTTTTTTGAATTGTGAATGAGCGAACGAGCGAATGTTTGAGAAGCCAGGGTGATTGGTCATCAGTCAAATACTTTTGAGTTTTGACTTCTAGAACATATCAGCAGGGTCAGCAGCTTGAAGTTTGCGGGTGGCGATCGCTCCGGAAATGAGACACATAACGATGGTCAGCACCAGTACAAACAAGGCTCGTGCTAAGGTCATGTAGATGGGCAAATTTGTCGCATTTCTGGTGAGATGGTAAAGTCCCAACGGCACTATTGCTCCTGGTATGAAGCCTAGAAATGCCAAAATAACTGCTTCTTCAAAAATCACTCCTAACAAGTAGAGATTGTGATACCCCATTGCCTTCAAGGTAGCGTACTCTTTGATGTGAGCATTCACATCAGTGGAAAGAACTTGATAAACGATAATGATGCCGACTATAAACCCCATCGACACGCCTAGACCGAAGATAAAGCCGATGGGGCTTTCTTTCTGCCAGTAGTTTTCCTCAAACTGGATAAATTCCTCATGGGTGAGAACTTTGACATCATCAGGTAAGTAGGTTCGTAATGCTGTTGCAACTTGCTTCGGGTCATATCCTGGTTCAAGATAAATCATACCCAGATTAATACTGGCTGCTTGTCGTCCAGGAAAGAGCCGTAAGAAATTCTGATCGCTGGTAATCAAGTTACCATCAGCCCCAAAGGAAGTTCCCAACTTGAATAAGCCACCGAGAGTGATGGTGTGGTTTTCTATTTCGGTGGTAACAGTTTTACCTTGTTCAATTTGGGCAATTGTCTGTTTATAATCTCCTTTAGAATCATGGTCAAATAGCAAAGTATCCGGCAGCTTAATCTTATCTAACTGTTGGTTGACTTCGCTTAACTGGAAAGCTGGTTGGTCAGGATTAACCCCAATAACTTGAATTGATGTTTCCCTACGAGTTTGGGGATTTTTCCAGGTGATCATACTTAGATACAGTGCTTCTGCCGATTTCACTCCTGATATTGAGGATGCTTGGTATAGTCGCCGCCGCGAAAATGTTGACAAATTTTGGATATTACGAGCTTTGGGACTGATTAAAACAATATCTGTATGCAAAACTCTGTTGAGGCGAGTATTACTGTCATAGAGTGCGTTTTGAAAGCCAAGCTGCATGAATATCAGAACATCGGCAAAGGCAATACCTGACAATGCTACCAACAAACGACTTTTTTCATGGCTCAGTTGCAGCCATCCCAGAGGTGTTCGTCGCTGTAACTGCTGTAACTGTTGTATGAATCCAATCATATTTTAATCACTGCCTTAACCTGCAAATTGGTCAACTGAGCAGCTTTTTGGTTTGATGCTTTATCTAGTCGGACATGAACTTCAACCACTCTGGCGTCAATATTGGTACTAGGGTCAGTATTGACGACACTCTGCCGACGCACCTGTAAGCCTATGCGATCAACTGTTCCTTGCAACTCATCTGGTAAACCATCGCTAGTTATCTGCACCTGCTGTCCTGGACGGACTTTACTGATATCACTTTGGTAAACTTCTGCAACTACATACATTTGGCTGGTTTGCCCAATTTCAACGATGCCATTACTTGACACCACTTCACCAGCACGTGTATGTATATCCAAGACTTGTCCGTCTTGAGGCGATCGCACGTAAGCTTGTTCCAGATTTTTCTTAGCCTGATTCACTTCGGCGATCGCATCATCAACTTCTGCTTTTGCCACTTCCACATCCACATTCCGCACCTCGGCTATCTTTTGGAGTGTCGCTTGAGCCTCGCCCAGTTCTTTGCTACCAGTCGCGTTCATCCGCGCAAGAACAGCTTGAGCCTCGCTGATTTGCCTGCTACTTGTACCATCAATACGGCTAAGGACTGCTTCGGCTTCTCTGACTTCCTGTGTTGCAGTGTCTAAACTCAGGCGCTTACTGTCAAATGAAGACAGAGAAATTGCACCTTGAGAATATAACTGCTGATAGCGCTTGTATTCGGCTTGAGCATTGTTGAGTTGGGCTCTTAGTTTTCTCATGGTTGCCTGTTGCGCTATCTTGTCGCCTTGCCACTGTGCCTTCAGTCGGGCGATCGCTTCTGCTTGCACTGTCTTGTCACCTTGCCACTGCGCCTTCAATCGCTCAACTTGAGCTTGTTGCGCGGCAATTTCACCGCGTTTTGCACCTGCTTGAATCTTCTTAAGGTTTGCTTGCTTTACTCTGACTTGTTCTTGTGCCTTCATGACAGCAGCTTCGAGGCGGTCTTTGCTATCAACAATTGCAATCACTTGCCCTGCTATTACCTCTTGCCCCTCCTTGACTAACAATTGCTCAACTCGATTCTCTTGACTCGATGTCGGTGCTGAAACTTTAATGATCTCTCCCTGTGGCTCTAGTCTTCCTAAAGCAACCACTTTTGTGACTTTGGGGATGCTAACCTTAGACGTTTGCGTCACACTAGATTGCTGTGACTGTAATCGCCAGAATCTGTAAGTTGTCACAAGAGCAACAACAAAAGCTGTAGCAATTGCCAGTATCATCAGTGGGCGACGGCTATGCTTAAAGGATGCAGAACCGTTAGCTGTTGCATCGCGCACCCTATGTGCCTCCTGATTCAATTGGGACATAAATAAACTATACAGTTTAGTTTGTTCTTTCTAAACTAGACGGTACAGTACAATTATGTCAAGAAAGATTTTCACCCCAGTGCTTGGTGTCATACACCCGTGTTAGTTGCGGGATTGCTGTGTCCCTACAGCCAACCTTATAGCTATAACAAGCGTAAAAGTAGAAGAACCGAAAAATGAGAAAGACACAAACAAATAATCTAGATCGTAAGCCGTCAGAAGAAAAAGTGGATGCCATTCTGGCAGGTGCAATGCAAGAGTTTTTGGCACATGGCTATGCTGCTACAACTATGGATCAGGTGACAGCAGCAGCAGGTGTGTCTAAAACAACCGTCTACAATCACTTTCAAGACAAGGAAGGACTGTTTACTGCTCTTATACAGCAATTAATCGTATCCAAGTATTACGCAGCATTTAATCCCCAAAAAGCACAATTGATGCAAGGTGAAGCATCTACAATCCTGCGCCATTTAGCATTCTGTATGCTAGACAACTCTATAGGTGACAAACAGGTGTTAGGATTAATTCGCTTGATAATTGGTGAGTCTGGACGTTTTCCGGAGTTAGCGCGAGCCTTTGTTCTGAACCTTGAAAAATCATTTTTGGAGGATTTGTGTCAATTCCTTGCCTCTCGTACTGAACTCAACCTACCTGATCCAGAAGTTGCGGCGCGAGTCTTTGTTGGAACATTAGTACATTTCATCCTGATTGAGGAAATACTGCATGGCAATGACATTCTACCAATCGAGCGCGATCGCCTGATTGACAACCTAATTTACTTGTTAACTATTAATCAGACTGTAAAAGATGTAAGCGCTCCTCAGTACTCAGGCACAAAGCAAAAATCTCCTCGGCGCAACCGTAAGGATTCTGGTAAATTTGAGCGAGACTACGATTCTGAGCCGAAACGTTTAAGATCTATGAGACTCACAGATACAGCGTGGGAAAAATTAGCTGCGATCGCAGCTAAAAATCAACTCACCCGCAGTGAGGTGATCGAAATCATTGCTCGTGATGGTGAACTTACTTGAGGACTTGGAACTCGTTTTCTGGTTTGGTGCTATTTTTGTATATACATGGTTAAAAGAGTCATACCAATTCTCCATGAAGATCCACTTAATATTTATCAAACAAACCGCCAAGTACGCGCCTGAGTCAAAGAGTAAGTATTAAGTGCAAGTTTAGAGAGAATTGGTATCAGGGATTTGGTATATAGCGCAACTCAATTGAATGAAGTAATTATTTATCTGTGTCCCATGAGTGTCCATCTGTGGTTCATTATTTCTTTGCTGTACCTGACTCCGGGTTCTTACCGCTATAACTCAAGCCACCCCAAACTTTTTCCCTACAGTTTCATTGAAACAGCGCACGATGGAAATGATTTGGTCAGCATCGTCAGCTTCAAAGACTCCATCCAAACCTTCATAATGCAAATCCGTGAAGGGCGGTTCATAGAGCAACCCTGCATCCATGACACCGTTTTGGGTGAGGTAATCGATGATAATTTCCACGAAACGGATTTGATTGGCGTTGAAGGTGCTGCCTTCTAGGTATTGAGCAAAGGCTTGCTTTGCTGTGTTCCGGTCTAACCCAACAAGTTGGCGGATGAAAAGCTTGAGGCTGAGATTTTTGCCATAAACTTCCTCGAAACGCTCTCGACTCTCAATTGCTGCCGCACCGAAGAGCATTTCCTCCAAAGATGTTAAATCAGCATCGGTCAAGGGAACATTGCGTTTGAGCACCACGTTAGCGCTGTGTGCGTCGCCGCCTTTGGTAATGTCTACGGCTGTGGCTGTGGGGAGGTGCGACTTAAAAGCGCGGAGGGCTTGGGTAAGAAGGGCGTTACGGTCGGCGAGAAACAACACCCGCTTCACCCAATTAGCCCGCATCAACAGGTCAACTAAGGCGATCGCTGTCCGAGTTTTTCCTGTGCCAGTTGCCATGACGAGCAAAGCTTTACGTCCTTTTTTCTCGTCAAAGGTTTCGGTAATGCGGCGAATGGCTTCACTTTGGTAACAGCGCTCAACAATGCTAGAAGTGATTTGCACTAAATGCAGGCGTTTGCGGTGGCTACGTCCAAAAATCAGGCGTTCTAGCTCGTCTTTTTTCAAAAAACCTTGAATTTGGCGGGGCGGATAATTTAAGTCATCCCAAATCCAATAGTCGTAGCCGTTGGTGTAGAAGATGACGGGGCGTTGACCAAAGCGTTGCTCTAAGCAATCAGCATACAGTTTGGCTTGGTGTTTCCCAGCCTCAGAACTTTTGCGAGTGCGTTTGGCTTCCACTAAAGCCAAGGGTTTGCCATCATCGCCCCAAAGCACATAGTCCACGCGTCCCTTACCTGTATCGTTAGGCATTCCCTGAACTTCGTACTCAGTCCACCCACCTTGGTCGATGTTCCACCCGGCTTCTTTAAGCAGCACATCAATTAAATAGTGGCGGGTTTCTTCTTCGTTGTAATTGTGGTTGTCGGTGACTGCTGCATTCTGCTGTTTCAGGGCAGCAATTTCCGCTTGCAGAACTGCCAGTTCTTGCTCAGTTTGCTGTTGTCGAGCCTCGGCTATCCGCCGCATTTCGTCAGCTTGGGAAAGTTGCGCTTCTAGAGTTTGCAACTGTTGCACAGAAAGGTCTGAAGCGCTGGTGGCGGTGGGGTGGGGGATAAGGTTGCGGTCAAAGTTAACAGTCGGGTGATTTTTAGCGTTGGGGGAATAGGAACGGGAGAGCCAGTACAGGAAATGAAACAGTTCTTCAACCAAATGCAGCGCGTCCTTTTCCTTGATGGGGGTGGATTCGTGGACGGCGATGTTACCAATTTTGTGGATGGTGCGGATTTTGGGGAACAGTCCCGGTTTTAAATTCTCTTGAAAAGTTTGCTCATGGATGAGGGCGCTGAGTTTGGTGTCGTAGGGAATTTGCAGGTAGGTATCGTGAGCATAAAGCCACAGAACTGCTTGCTCTAGGGTGAAGCGTGTATAGAAGCAGCTGGCACGGGGGGCAGTGTAAACTAGGGTTTCGGCGTGGCTGGCGTGTTTAAACAGGTCGGGGTAACGGTTATTGAGAAAATCAAAGTTTGACGCCATACAGAATTCTCCATTAACTCCCACTGATTGCCACTCATACCTCATTTTACTAGTGTAAACTGTTGCTTAGGTCTTCGGTGGATTTATCAGCGAAATTAGAGAACTGCAAAAAATTAAATTATCCAATTTCTCTTTCCCATGTAACGATAATTTTGGTGTGAAATGGAGTGTAAGTTGTGAGTTTTGACAACGTTTGTAAGATTTTAGCTGAAAAATACTCAACAGAATTTGTCAGTTGGTTACTTGCTGAAAAATCAATAGAAGTTAAGGTACTGAAGACTGAATTGAGTTTAGAACCAATTCGTGCAGATTCAGTGACATTTTTACAAACAGCAAATCGCATTTTACATATCGAATTTCAAACCCGCACTATCTCAAATCCTCCGCTTCCATTTAGAATGCTGGATTATTCAGTCAGGTTAATGCGTCAATATAACGTCCCTGTGACACAGGTCGTGATTTTTTTGCAAGAGACAAATAACGAAATTGCTTTTACCGAAGAATATGTAAATGAGACAACAACTCACCGTTATCGAGTTATGCGGATGTGGGAACAAGACTCAGCACTATTTCTCGATAACCCTGCATTATTACCTTTAGCATCATTAACACAAACAACCTCACCCCAAAGGTTACTATCGCAGATTGCCCAAAGTGTTGCTAGAATTCCTAATAGAGATACTAGGCAGGAGATTGCAGCTTACACAGAGATTTTAGCTGGTTTGAAGTTTGAAAAGGAATTGATTCGTCAATTTTTAAGCGAGGATGTTATGCAAGAATCGGTAATTTATCAGGATATTTTGCAGAAGGGACAACAACAGGGAAAAGAACAGGGAAAGCAAGAAGAAGCCTTCCGGTTTTTGATTCGTCAGTTAACTCGGCGTTTCGGTGAAATAGACTCATCAATCATTGAGCGTATCCGCAGATTATCTACTGAACAATTGGAGGTACTAGGAGAGGAATTTGTTGATTTTTCTGCAATATCTGATTTGATAACTTTATTAGAACAACAGGAAAATAGTTAGAAAGCTAATAACAAATAACTATTAATATTGCAGTTAAATTTTATGCTGTTTTGGTGATTATAAATCGCTTGACCTTCTTCAGAACCCCGACTTCTTTAAGAAGTCGGGGTTCTTGTTTGTTCACAAATCATTTAGGAATCTATGTATTCGTGTTTGATGTCGCTTTGTTCCTCCATTTGGAGGTATTCGTCGGGAGTGAGGTAGTTTTGGGAGGAAGTAAGCATATTGAAAACCTCAAAGTAACTTTGATGGTAATTTATTCTTTAGCGATCGCGGCTTGTTCGCTTCCATAATTTCATTTTATTTGCTTGGCTTAGAGTTCTCCCCGGAAGGCTCTTTGGAGTAGGGAGTTGAAGAAGTTGTCAAGTTCACACTGTTGACTATGTTGTTCAGTCTTCATACTTCGCAGATGTCTTATTTTTAAAGTAAAATCAGTCTGAAGTTGAATTGGTGGGTACAACACAAACTGCGTATTGAGTTCCTCTTTTGTTAAATGTTTCATCTCGATTCCGTGAAATTTTGACTTACACATCTCAACAACGTGTGCCAGCGCAAATTCTAGGTACTCTAACTCAAAAGGCATACGTGGGCGAACATTGAATATGTGCTGGTTGAGAACTCCTTCAGTACCTTGCCAAATAAAAACTCCGAATGAGACTAACTGTCCTGACCAAGAAAGCAGAAGGTCGCCAGGTTTTACCCTAAATTTTTCTTGGAAGTGTCCGTCATAATAGTTATAAGTTGCATCCGGATTCTTGAGGTTTTGAATACGTATAATAGGTAGTCCTTTTTTCTTCCAATCAGAAGGTTTAAATGCACGCCCGTTAACGAGGTCAACGGCATCAGCAAGCTTAATCTTTTTCCAACCCCTCGAATTTGTAACAGGATCGCCGAACATTTCCAAGAAAGACGATCGCAGTAATTCTTCTGTAAGGGCGATCGCTTCTTTGCGCTTCCGGCGAACAGTATCAGCCTTGTCGAGAATGGCAGCAATGCGGCGCTGTTCTTCCAGAGGAGGGAGGGGGATTTGAAAATCTCTAATTTGTGAGAAAGTTAAAGCTTGCCTTGTTCCACCGTGCTGCATACTGTCGATATATGCTTGAAAACTTGGCTGTGCAATGAAGTGCATCAGGTAGCGATGATGGAGTAATTCAGGGATTGTTCTAATTATGCACACGTGCTGATTGACATGGGAGCATCCCAGTTTTTATTTAGCGAGCAAAGATTAATCCATTAAGATAGGCAC
>NZ_CAWMYC010000043.1:0-12250 GCF_963872035.1 Scytonema sp. HK-05 | reverse complement strand
CTACAGAAGAAGAGATGCTTTCGTCACTCACCGCCTTACATCCCCACCGCATAGGCGGATGGGGTATTACGGCGATTTGATAAATCGGCTGATCGTCGATGAGCGTGTCTATGACGAGTTTGTCGATCGCTTTGTCGATCGCGTCCGTAATTTGAAGATGGGCGACCCGAACGACCCGGATACGGATATTGGTCCTATCATCAATGAAGCTCAGTTGAATTCACACCTCAAGCACATTCAACAAGCACGTCAGGAGGGTGCCCGTCAACTACTCGGTGGCGACCCTGATGGACTAATGCTACCGCCGCACGTCTTTGTCGATGTCAACAATCAGATGTCGGTGGCGCGTGAGGAGATGTTCGGACCTATCGTCTCCATCATTAAAGTCCGCGATGAAGCAGAAGCCTTGCAGGTTGCGAACGACACTGAGTACGGCTTATCGAGTGCAGTGTTTACCCGCGATGAGGGACGCGGGCTGCGCTTCGCACGCTTAATGCAAGCGGGGATGACGCATATCAACGATCAGACGGTAAACGACCTCCCGAATGCTCCCTTTGGTGGCGAGAAAAATAGTGGGATAGGACGTTTTGGTGGCAATTGGGCGATTGAGGAGTTCACCACCGATCACTGGATTACCGTGCAGCATACCCCGCGTACCTATCCCATCTGATAAAGCCAATCACTACCTCTATCTGGAGTCCCCGAAAGCGATCGCTGTTTCGTGCCTTCACCGATTGTAGCCATTGCCCAAGGGGCAGTGGCAAAGCCAATCCCCCTATGGTCCTTGCCCAAAAATAAGCCCCCTTCATGCGAGAAGGGAGCTAGAGAATGGTTTCATATATTTCTGCTGATAATTATTAAATGCAGCTAAAACTAGCTTATGCAGTTCGCTGTGATCAATTGTTGAGACACCTGGGTTTGAGGCGGTGGTGTCAAAGGAGGAACTCAGTCGCTTCAGCAGTGTTTATCCTTTGGGGCACAATGCACAGCCGCAGGGCATTGCAGAGGCAATACTCTACCTTGCAAGTGATAAAGCAAGTTGGGTTAGGGGCGCAATTCTCGCTATAGATAATGGCGTTACAGGCGGACGACACGGCGCTTAAACTCGGATACATCGAAGAGGGCTTTTGCGGTTCGTAAAAAAAGCGAGCTTCCCCAAGGAAACTCGCCTTATTTTAAACTCAACAGAGCAACTTAGATATCTTGTTCGCTCAACTCTCTAGTCATATAGTCAAACGGCTCATCTACAAAGCTCGTATTGGCAACACCTGCTGCAGCCACTTGCTCCTTCACAATATCCTTCATAATTTGGATACCGAGAACCGTTGGACCAATTGGCACTCCTAGAGAATTGTAAGTTTCGCGCAGCCCTTGCAACACACGCTCATCCAGCACATCAGTATTGCCAGCAACAAGAGCATAGGTAGCATAGCGCAGGTAGTAGTCCATATCCCGCAGACAAGCCGCATAACGGCGAGTTGTGTAGGCATTCCCACCAGGACGAATTAACTCGGGCTGTTCTTCAAATAACTTAGAACCAGCCTGCTTGACTAGTGCCGCCGCATTTGAATTGATAGCCGCCGCTGCTTGCACGCGTGCCGTACCACTTTCAAAGTAAGACTTGAGGCTGTCGAGTGCATTCCGGTCGAAATACCGACCCGCAACGTCATAATTCTTAATTAAACTTGTCACTGCATCCCGCATTCCTTTTTCTCCTAATCAATCCTTTCTATGGTTTGATATTAATCTGACTGCTTTTAGCAAAGCTGCAACTTAAAAGTGCCGCTTGTCAAAGAAGCTCCAGCACAAAAACAATCTATAGCGCTAATTAAGGATTCTATGCTAAAGTTGACCCCTCCGAGATGAACTGTCTACTTTTGTAAAACTAGTTAAGGAAAGGTTAAACATAATCTTTTAAACTGATGTTTTGTTACAACCAATACAAAATACTCCAATTTTAAATCCTTACGATATTCTAGGTGTCTCATGGATTTGGATTTACAAGCAGGGTCAGCATGCTTTGAACGCTCTAGTTTTACTATGAATAAATCGGCAGATAAGGAGTAACCATGACAACCCCACAAGAAGTCTTGAAGCGCATTCAGGACAATAACATTCAGATGATCGATCTGAAATTCATCGATACGCCAGGAACCTGGCAGCACCTCACGGTTTACCATAACCAAATCGATGAAACTTCCTTCACAGACGGCGTACCTTTCGACGGTTCTAGTATCCGGGGTTGGAAAGCCATCAATGAATCAGATATGGCGATGGTACTCGATCCCAACACTGCCTGGATCGACCCTTTCATGAAAGAGCCAACTCTGAGCATCATTTGTAGCATTAAGGAACCACGGACAGGTGAATGGTACAACCGTTGTCCCCGCGTTATTGCCCAGAAAGCAGTAGATTATCTGGTTTCCACAGGCATTGGTGATACAGCTTTCTTAGGTCCTGAAGCCGAGTTTTTCATCTTTGATGATGTCCGCTTTGACCAAACCGCGCACCAAGGCTACTACTACGTAGACTCAGTTGAAGGTCGTTGGAATTCTGGTAAAGAAGAAGGTCCTAACCTGGGTAACAAACCAGGCTACAAACAGGGTTACTTCCCAGTTCCCCCTACTGATACTTTCCAAGATATCCGTACAGAAATGCTGCTGACAATGGCAGAGTGCGGGGTACCCATTGAAAAGCAGCACCACGAAGTAGCCACCGGTGGACAGTGCGAATTGGGCTTCCGTTTTGGTAAGTTGATCGAAGCTGCTGACTGGCTGATGACTTACAAATATGTCATCAAGAACGTAGCCAAGAAGTACGGCAAAACCGTCACCTTTATGCCCAAGCCCATCTTTGGCGATAACGGTTCCGGGATGCACACCCACCAGTCCATTTGGAAAGATGGTCAACCGCTGTTTGCTGGCGACAAATATGCTGGCTTGAGTGACATGGCGTTGCACTACATTGGCGGTATCCTCAAGCATGCACCAGCACTGCTGGCAATTACCAACCCCACCACCAACTCTTACAAGCGCTTGGTACCTGGTTATGAAGCACCTGTAAACTTGGCTTACTCCCAAGGGAACCGTTCTGCTTCTATCCGTATTCCTTTGTCTGGTACTAACCCCAAAGCCAAGCGGTTGGAGTTCCGCTGTCCTGATGCGACTTCTAATCCCTACCTGGCATTTGCTGCCATGCTATGCGCTGGTTTAGATGGGATTAAGAATAAAATCGACCCAGGTCAACCTCTCGATAAGAATATTTATGAACTCTCTCCAGAAGAGCTGGCGAAAGTTCCTTCAACACCAGGTTCTCTGGAGTTGGCGTTGGAAGCACTGGAGAATGACCACGCCTTCTTGACAGAACCAGGCGTGTTCACCGAAGACTTCATTCAAACTTGGATTTCCTACAAGCTAGATAACGAAGTCAACCCAATGCGGTTGCGTCCTCATCCCTACGAATTTGCCCTCTATTACGATGTTTAATTAAGAACGCTATTTGAGAGCATTTTGAGACCGTAACTAAAGCCACCCGCCTTGGGTGGCTTTTTTTGGTGTAGAGACGCGATATATCGCATCTGTACAAAATTCAACAATCTTGACACCTAACTCATAGCCGCATTGCTGCGATCGTAAGTCATGCGAGCAGTAGGGTCGATTTTCCCTTGGGTAGGGTTCCAGTAAGTAGAGACTTCTCCGGGAAGACCTATTTCCTCACCAGTACGCTCTAGCATCGATTGTTGACGATTTTTGATGATTTGATAATGACGCATCATCAAAGCACGAGCTTTTTCTTGAGTAGACATAGTAAGGTCCTCCGTAATTTTTTTTGTAATGTTAAGATTAGCTGACTTAATTGATTCTACTATAACAGAAATTCTGTATCTAAAGTTACGGAATGGCTGGGTTTAATAAAAGTTAACAAGAAGACGTGGGGAGATGAAGAGAAGTCTATAGACGCCGAGCGGTTTGCCTTTAGGGTACGGGCGCTTCCAATACCGTTCGGTTAACGGGGTCGTCACCCTGAAGGGCATTGAGCCGATATGCCACCAGAAACCGCGTGCGCCTCGGGGCTGAAGCGAAGGTAGCCCCGAGGGGTAAGCGGTCATCGAAGAAGCGGAGGAGAACCGGAGTTGGGGGCACAGGAGAGAACCCCATAAATCCTGCTTTTTTGTTACATCTTTCTCAAGATTGGTTTCGCTTTATTACATAAACCTTTCTTAAGATTCATGATTCTTTAGTTATAATTATTAAATTTGTAGAGAAGAACGTAACAAAAGCTTAAGCGATTCTCATGTCTGACACTTTAACGAAGCTGACTTATCAGACTTTCCAACAGGGCAAAAATTACTTTGGTCTGGCTCACAAAATATTAAGTACGCGGTTGATGAACATCATCTCTCCTAGTCAGCAGCAGACCAAACCTATACCAACTGAGATTTTACCCAAACTTCAACAAAGGCTGAATAATCTGCTCGAAGTTGATTGGCAGGATGCTGAGCGGGGTGTGTATCCCACAAGTGTACTGTTTGATAACCCTTGGGAAGAGTTTTTCCGCTACTATCCAGTCGTGTGGCTAGATTTACCGCAAATCTGGGAGCGGGCTAACCAAAAGAAATATCAACAGTTTTCCTCCAATGTGGACATTGAGGGTTATCCCAGCTACTACGTGCAGAACTTCCATCACCAAACAGATGGCTACTTGAGTGAATTATCAGCCAATCTGTATGACTTGCAGGTGGAACTTCTGTTTGGTGGTTCAGCTGATCCAATGCGGCGGCGCATTCTGGCTCCTCTTAAAGAAGGGTTAAAAGTTTTTAGTGATGTGCCACCACGCCAAGTACGTATACTAGATGTCGCTTGTGGAACTGGTCGTACTTTAAAGTTGATTCGAGCAGCTTTATCTCAAGCATCTCTATTTGGGACAGATTTGTCACCAACTTATTTGCGTAAAGCAAATGAACTTTTATCCCAACTTCCAGGAGAATTACCGCAACTTTTACAAGCAAATGCGGAAGAGTTACCCTACTTGGATAACTATTTCCATGCTGTGACTTCAGTTTTCCTCTTCCATGAGCTACCCCCAGCAGCACGTCAACAGGTGATAGAGCAATGTTACCGGGTGACCAAACCAGGGGGAATCTTTATTATTTGCGACTCTATTCAAATGAGCGATTCACCTGAAATGGAGCCTTTAATGGAAAACTTCCAGGAAACTTTCCATGAACCTTACTACAAACATTACACGACTGATGATTTGGTAGAGCGTTTAGAGAAAGCAGGCTTTGAAAATATTGATATGCAAGTTCACTTTATGAGCAAGTATCTCATTGCTCGAAAGCCTGCTTGATGTAAAGAAACGCTACGGTAGCAACAAAAAACTAAGCTAATATTAATACCAGTTAACATAACTCTCATAAAAAGTTATGGCTGTTGCCTACCCACGCAAATTTCAGAACGCTATAGGCGCAAGGGACATCTTGAAACAGGTAGTTCGCGATGGTGCAGAGCACCCGCATGATTGCGATCGCGAACTCCACCTGATCACTCTCAACCGCTACCGCTACGCCGAGCAACGCAGTTGCAAAGACCTCACTGAAATCATTGAAGAACTCGATGGACAGCCACCGGAGCTAGTACGGGATTTGTCTCACCATATTTCAGATGAAGCCCGTCATGCCATGTGGCTGACTGATCTGTTAGTGGAACTGGGAGCGAAAGTGGGAACGCCTCCAGGCTCTTCCTATATTGACGAGTTTGAACGCTC
Organism: Scytonema sp. HK-05; assembly: GCF_963872035.1. NCBI lineage: Bacteria > Bacillati > Cyanobacteriota > Cyanophyceae > Nostocales > Scytonemataceae > Scytonema > Scytonema sp. HK-05. The sequence continues at coordinate 6,484 of NZ_CAWMYC010000043.1, read as the reverse complement.
ATCGCGGCAGTCCCCAGTCTCAGCAAAGCGGACTGGGTTCGTATAGCGGTCAATCAATGGGGTTCAATGCCCCTTTGATTGACAATTTTCGTATTAATTCACGAAGTATGTCTGATTGAGTTCTTTCTGATATCTCGCAATATTTTTGCAAGTGTTCAAATTCTCTATCTGATATCCGTGTTGTTACTTGTTTCATAGCTGTCAATTTGCTTTCAATGTGCTATCATGATATTAACGTAAGCACAAGCAAAGGTCGATTGCTATGGCTACCAAGCGAATTACTTTCAGGCTTTATCCTTCAAAGATACAATCTGATAAAATGCACTACTGGAAGCGTTTGCATAAAGATTTATACAACGCTTGTGTTGAACATCGTAAAACTTCATATAAAAAGTTCAATAAATCAGTAGATTACTTTGACCAACAAAATTGTCTACCTGAGTTTAAAGAATACTGGTCAGAGTACAAAGAGCTTGGTAGTCATGCATTGCAAGACACTGTTAAACGCGTAGATTTTGCGTTTAAGCGGTTCTTTAAACTTAAGTCTGGGTATCCCAAGTTTAAATCAAGCCGCCATTATAAAGGATGGACTTATCCTTGTTCAGCAGGGTGGAAAGCTTACACAAACGGCAAGAATGGTTATCTAAAAATATCTAATTTGGGTAACATTAAAATGCGTGGTCAGGCTAGAGATTGGGGTAAGACTAAAACTTGCACAATCATATTTAAGCAAGGGAAATGGTACGCTTCAATCACTATTGATTGTGTTCCAACTCGTCCCCAAACTGATACAGGTGCTATTGGTTTAGATTTTGGGACTCACCACGCAATTGCTGACTCTAATAGCAATATAATTGAGAATCCTAGATTTGTTAAAGTTGCTCAAAGTAAAATCAACAAAATAGCTAAAACCAGTCGTAGAAAAAGACCACCAAACAGGGGTGTGAAACCTTCACGACGCTGGAGAAAAGCATCGCTTGCAGTAGCTAAAATACAATCCAAGGTTGCTAGACAAAGACAAGACTGGCAACATAAAGTCTCTACACAAATAGTTAGCTGTAATAGCTTGGTAGCGACTGAAAAGTTAAATCTTAAGGGGATGACTCGTAAGTCTAAAGGCAAGAGAAAACGTCAAAAGTCAGGACTTAATCGTTCATTGCTTGACGTGGGAATTGGGAACCTCAAAGACTTGATTAAATATAAAGTTACTGAGGCAGGCGGTTTTTATGTTGAGATTCCAACACAAAAAGTTAAGCCTTCTCAAACTTGCCCGAATTGCGGTCATCAGAAAAAGAAAACATTAGCAGAAAGAGTGCATTATTGTTCTGAGTGTGGCTACCAATGCGATAGGGATGTTGCAGCAGCAATGGTAATGCTAAATTACGCAAGGGGGCAGGAACTGTCCTCTACAGGCGCTTCGGAGTCAACCTCTACAGGAGTGCGGAAGTTTCAAGCAAGTTACTCAAACGAAGCGTCAGAAACGCATATCTCAGCCATAGGCGGATGTGCGTAGTTCATAGGCTAATAGACCGCGAACAAAAAGATCCAACCAAAGACCTCGACGATTTTTTAATTTCGTTACTTGCTGGAATTAACGTCACCGAAAAACGGGGCTGTGAGTATTTCTCGGCACACATTTACGCCCTCAAGCAAGCGCCGCAAACTGAAGAAAACATCAAAATCCGCGAAACGATTGAAAAAATTCTGCCGGAGGAAGCAGGACACGTTCGTTGGGGTAATCGTTGGTTAGCGCAATTAGCGGATAAAAGCCCAGAACATCGGCAAAAGGTTGAGCAAGCAAAGCGGAAATACGCTGCAATTGAACAAGCAGCCTTTGAAGCAGGTATGGATATCACCTTGGGTGCAGAACTGCGTAGAGTTGCCAACCTGCTAGAAGTGGCAAACACAATGCCGATGTGGGAACGTCCCCAATACCTGATGGAACGCTTACCGCAAACTCTGCTAGCGCCAGATTTGCAAATGACTCGCATTGATGTCGTTCAGCGAGTTTGGAAGCGAGACCCCCAGGCATTGATGGAAAGGTTTGTGCCAATGTTCCTTAACGGTTTGAAAGGGATGCAAAATAACTCCCAGAAAACGACGGTGTAGAACAGGCGAGGCACCTGTTCTATAAGTAGGGTGGGCAATGTCCACCCTATTTTTTACCAAAATTTATCCAAAAAGCTGTTTCATGCGTTAGCGTATAGCCCCAAGCTTAGAGCCCAATACGGTTGCTGTTAAGGATTGTTGGTGATAGCGTCCCTTGCGCGTGTCCTGTAAGCGCAAAGCGCACACTGAGCGCTTCGCGCACGCACTCGCGTTCGTGAACGCGAACGCGAGTGCATGTCGCAAAGCGACGAGCGCGTGTCCGTAAGGACTCAGGGACGAGCGCGTGGCACGAATGTGCCGTCTTATTCCACACCTGTAGAGACGTTGCATGCAACGTCTCTACATAGACGTGTTGATAATGGTTTTGGTCTTATCACCAAGCGTATTGGCTAGAGCGTGTGGGGCATATTTGCGGATTTGGGATGCTCCCTCTCGAAGAGGCTGTTCGCCCTTACAAGAAGTTGTATTTCATCGAAATGAAAATTGCTAGAACTGTTCACTGTTCCTTACTTGCCACCCAGTCGTAACTCCCAACCGAGTTCTGATAACTGAGTTGTGGGTTCTTTGTTGCTCATATCAGCCCATCGCCTACAACCTGTCTAAAGACAGGTTGCAGTACGCTCACAAATTTGTTGATAGTCATAATACCTGAACCACATGGGCTATAGCTGAACCAACAGCCCAAGTAACACCTTTCAAGAGATAACTTGAAGGTTGCGAGCGAGAATTTCCTGCTTATTTAAGTAGCTCTTCATGCTTGCAAAACAGACAGCTAACTTGCGCGAGCATTTCGATGCAAGGGTTGACAGCTGACTAGGTATACAGAAGCTCACGGATAAAATACCGGGCTATTCCTTAGCTTTGTTGTATCTTTAGTGTTACATCTCTGCTAAGAATGGTGGTACACAAGTGTTAAATATAACACCCTGTTTGAGCGAACTTTAATTTCCTTGCTACAAGAGGATTGCCACCGCAACAAATAGCATTAACTTCGAGTTGTTAGACAGCAGAATTTGTACTCTCGACATATTTCATCAATTTCATGCGACCACTACCTCTGTAGCCGCTGCGAGAAGGCTTTTTGGTATTGTCTTTTGCCGACATCAACTGTTGTGAGCCAGAGTTGGATAAGTGTATACCAGGTGCTTGGCTGTTAACAGCTAAGGAGCCAAATAACAATCCTGTGATTAAAAATGAAATGGCAGCACGCATAGCAAATGTCTATTTTTGAACTCTCCATTTCACTGATACTGAGTTTTCTTTACTGCATCCGGATAATTTATAAAATAGTATTTTTTTTTACTGCATAAATTTTGCTCATGTGCTGAGATTTTCAACTATTAAGCAATTGAGAGCGTGATTGATTCGACCCCAAATTGTGAGCAGTTGCTGCTCACAAAAGGTTTGCAACTGCTCGTGTATGTGCGATCGCAAAGTCACAATCTGCCAAGTTTGCCCCTTGTATTTACTTGGCGCAGTGATAGTGAATTTGTAATCTTGCTCAGCTATTCGGTAAAAGATGCCCTGGAAAGAAGAAGTCTTCCTTAGAGTTACGCGATCGCCATCAATGTAATAAGATTGAGGAGGCGATGAGAAAGGGCAATTGCCATTAACTGAATATAATTCTGGGTTATCTAAATAATACAATTGCCAGTGCAACCAATCCGGAAAGTTTGGTAGCATATTCAATAATGGAATAATTGCCGCTGCGGCATATTTATCTTTCAATAAAGCTTCTTGAAGAACTCTCACAGGCAGATTGCGAGGGCTTAAATTCAATTCAATACAGATAGCAGCAGCCATTCCCGCAGCTTGACCAATACCCATGACTACAGGTTGCAATCTAGTTGCCCCCGACGCAATGTGTGAGACAGAAATATTCTTTTCGCATACTAATAAACCATCTGTTTCTGTAGGAATTAAACAACGGTAAGGAATTGTGAAAGGAGTTCCCGTCCTCCGTCCTCCCCAAAGGATAGATTTAGGTGAAACCTGAAACTCGACACCCGGATAATGGTGATCGTTAGGATAGTTACCAATAGCAATTGCATCTTCATTCAAAGATGCAACTATACCTCCAGCCATTGGCAAAATATCCTGTTCTCGCACAGTCGTGAGTCCTACCAGACGACGGCTTTCCCGGTAGTAGGGGTGAAGGGCGAAGGAGGAGTGGAGGGAGGGAGAGAGGGAGGGAGAGAGGGAGAAAGGGAGGGAGGGAGAGTGGGGGAAGATATTTGGTGCTAAACCGTAGCGACGACCAACTTGATTTTGGATAAAACGGGCAAAATTTTGGCTGTGCCAGCGGCATTCTTGAAGAAATTCGCGCCGCGTTTCTTCTGTTTGTATCAATCGCCCCAATCCTTTGCCATAGTCATTGCCACGAATGGGCCAGTTAATCATAAATAGACCTCCTGGCAAGCGACCGTAATTCAAAAATTGTTCTGCACCATAGTCATCCCAAGCGCCAGCAAACTGTGATGGATCGTCGTGAGGCGCGGCGGGAATTTCTGGGGCGATCGCTTCCCCAAAATCTTGCATGATCACAACCCAAGTGGGGGCTTGCACTGGATATCTTTGTGTGATATTATCAAGCTTCGCTGGGGCACTGGGTTCTCTCCACTCAGACTGCAATTCCCAGCCCCAGCGTAATGGCACTTGCGCTAAAGCTAGCAAATCTCCTAATTCTGTCGCGTCTAGAGTCACTTTGGCTTTAACAGTAAAATCTGCAAACCGAACGCCGGTTAGGCAATTTCCCTGGCGGAAAACCTCCAACGGCACTTGTCCTGTAATCCAAAGCAGGTTGGGCAATTCCTGCACCCAATCTGCAAAAATCTGTGCCCCAATACGGGGATCGTAACTAAAAAAGCTGACCCAGCAATTGTCTAATCCTCCCGGCTGTCGGTGCTGCAATTCTCGTAAAAAGGCACCCCATAACCCTGTCTGAAAAGCTTCTAATTCATTGCCATCCGGCGCAGATACTCCGGCTGAGGTTAGCATTCCCCCTAACCAAGGAAATTCACTCACCAGGATAGTTTTTGCCCCTCGTCGCGCTGCTTGGATGGCGGCGGCTGTTCCTCCTGTTCCGCCTCCGACGACTAAGACATCGGCTGTGTATGTTTGATTAACCATCGCTTCACCTCTGGTAAATAGCTGATAATTTTCCTGTAGCCACGACTTCCAGTCCCTAGGGCAAAAGATGCGGACTTGATATGATTACCGCGAATGTTAGGCACTTTCCTCACACAGACAAGATTGATTGCCTGATTTAGTCTATTGCGTTTATGTAATACAATGATTATTGTAACTTGGCAAAAATTACCCAAATACCAAACATGACCATCATATTGGGGAATAGTGCATCAGTAGAGTCAGTCGTAGCTCAAGAAAAAGAAGCTCAAACTTTCAAGGAACTAGAGCGCATACTACAAACAGAAGGCTCCAAAGTGAAACTACTAGGAGCCAATGGAGAGCAAATTGATATTCCTGAGTCGCTTCATCAGGTGTTGCATCATGTCGTTCAAGCTTTTGTTAAAGGTCGGATTATCTCTATAATTCCGGAAAATTGTGAAATGACGACACAACAAGCAGCAGACTTTCTTAACGTCTCACGCCCTTATCTAGTTAAGTTACTAGAGCAGGGAGAAATTCCTCATATCAAAGTGGGAACACATCGACGAGTTCCTTTCCAGGATTTGATGAAATATAAGGAACAGCGAGATAGTAAACGTCGGCAAGCACTTCAGGAGCTTATTGAGATGAGCGAAGAAGCTGGCTTGTATGAGGATGAAGAGTAATTGTGACATTAGTAGAGTATAATTACTATGCCCAGCGCTCTCCTAGATGCCTGTGTCTTGTTTCCGATGTATCTACGCGATACCTTGCTATCTACTGCTGAAGCTGGTTTGTACGTACCTTATTGGTCGCAGAACATCTTAGATGAAGCAATGAGCAACCTCATCCTCAAAGGGAAAGTATCCGTTGAACAAGCTCAGAATCTTCAGCAAACATTGAAAGCAGCCTTTCCGGAAGCAATGGTTACAGTGCTTGCAGAACTAGAAGCAGTTATGACGAATAATCCTAAGGATCGTCATGTTCTTGCTGCTGCGGTAATGGCTAAGGCTAGTATCATTGTCACCCATAATCTCACAGACTTCGATGCTAACGCTTTGACACCGTGGGAAATCAAAGCATTTTGACCAGATGAGTTTTTGAGTCACTTATTCGACGACTATCCTGAAGAAATGGTTGAAGTCGTACGTCAACAGGCTCAAAAGTATAAAAGACGCCCGTTGACTTTTGCCGAACTACTGACTTTGTTAAGTGAACTACCCAACATCCATCTGAGTACAGATAGGGTGTGGGCTTCCCAATTCAA
>NZ_CAWMYC010000042.1:0-12690 GCF_963872035.1 Scytonema sp. HK-05 | reverse complement strand
GTGCCTATCTTAATGGATTAATCTTTGCTCGCTAAATAAAAACTGGGATGCTCCCTGCAAAATCCTCGTCAAGAACTTTGAGAGAACTTTGGCTAATGCAACTGCCAAGGTCAATCTTTGTTTTATTAGACTGATGCTGAAAAGGCTTGCGGCCTCTTCTTAGATGTCAAATGGGTTCTATAGACGGACTCTTGAATTTTGCGGAATTAATTAAATGTTAGATGTTAATTCTTCTTTATGGTTTTCTAGAATGCGACCGATACTCCTTGGTGAAAGTTTTGGTAATCCTCTCATTCTTGCTTCTTGCGCTACTCGGCTGTTATGCTCGTGCTTTGACCGACTGTCTTCTCGGCTCCATTCGCTAATTTCAATAATTTTTTCTATTTGTGGTTCCTTACACTTTTTGGGTCTACCACCCTTGCTTGATTCTAGAAACTTTCTGATTTCTAACTCTAAATTTGTCCCTGCAAACCTGTACTCTAACCATTTTTTACGCCAATATCCCACTCCCCATGCGGATATTCCCATTTCTTCGCCGATTTTTGTAGTTGCAATTCCATCTGACATCTTCAAGATGATGATGGCACGTTGAGCTATGGGGTTTTCTTCTGAGGCAGCTATTTTCTTGAGTATGTCTTTTTCTTCTTCTGTTAGTCTCAGTATTCTACTCAATTTCCCCAACCCATTTGAAAAATTACTTTACAAAAGGTTTTGCCAAATCTAATTATCTGTGCTATGCTTTTTCAGTATAGTGTCTTTCTTGTAAAAAACTTCCTCAAAATCCTATGGGCTTAGGACTTTGAGGGCGCTTAGGACTTTTAGAAAAAGCCAGACCAACCTGCTTGGAACAGGCTGGACATTTTGCTTGTTCATTTACATATGGGACTATCATAGCATGAACCTACGGTTTTTCACGCAACTTCCTTTTTATAGGCGCTTTTTATCTCTCTTCAAAGATTTTACACATCTTTTCAGTCATCTAAATTTTTATGGGTTAATACCCATGTATTTTTACTTGAACTTGTCTATTTTTACGGTTTACTACTATACGAATATTGTTAATTAACAAACTTAATAGTGTTTGAAAACTGTAATTTTTCTGAAACTTTCTATTCCTCAACTGCATATTACGTAAGTATTGCAGACTAAGGAATGTGTTTTGGTCTTCAGATAAAAGTTTGCTTTTTTACTGAACGTATTGTAATAAACCCTGTGTACAAATATGTCTGCTTTAGATAACCGAGATGTTATTTATATTCCCCCCGCAGAGTTGGTTATCCATGAAAAGTTAATAAAAATTTATGGTGAAAAGGAGAATCGTCCTAAATTAGAGACAAGTATTAGAGAGGAGGGGATTATTACTCCCTTGGAAGTTTCATCTCGCACTGGACAAAAGGTTGTTCTCTCAGGTAAGTGTCGTTTGCAAATAGCTAAGAAGTTGGGGTTGGCGACTGTTCCTATCAAAATTGGGAACTACTTATCTCCACAGCAAGAGTTAAATGCAGTTTTTTCGCTTAACATAACTCGTGGAAACAAAACCAATTTCCAAAAATTGGCAGAAGGGAAATCCTGGGAATCTGTATTTCGTCCCCAGGCGAAAGAACGCCAGCAGGAGGGTGCTAGTTATGCCCGTACTTGTCTGCTTTCGTCAAATTTGACAGAAGCAGAAGATGAAACTCACTTGCAAGAAAAACCTCGGCTTGATGTGCGTGCTGCTGTTGCTAATAAGCTTAAAATAAGCACTGGCAGTTACTCTAAGGGTAAGAAAGTATTTGAGTTAATTTCTCAATTACAGGATTCGGGGAAATTGTATGCTGCTGATGCGTTGCTGCGGGAACTGAACCGAAGTATTGATGCAGCCTATAAGTTCATTTCTTGTCCGCAGCGAGACGAGGTACTAGATGTGATTGAAAAAGGTGAGGTAAATAGTATTCGAGACGGATTGGGGTTAGTGCGGACGAGTTTTCGTAACCCGTTCCGAGGGTTTGCAATTGGGCAGGTTTATCAGTTTAGAGAACGCTTGCGTCCGGAATTTGAAATATGCGGTCGTGTCATTAAAATAACTAATGAGTTTATTGAGTTTGGTTTTAGAAGCTTGAGTTCTATGAGTTTAGAGACTGTAAATCTCCGACCTCAACAAGTAGATGCTTTTTTGGTGGAGGAACCATCTATGGAAGAAAGGAAAAGAATATTTAGATTGTTACAAAAGCCTAATTTGATTTATCCCATGCGGTTGGCAGTGACTGAAATGCTGAAGCTTCCTCATTTAACAATGGAAGAAGAAGCTTTCTTAAGGTTACTGGAGGGCGGCAAGCTTGAAGAGATGATTTCGCAACGCAGGATTGAGCTTGAAATGTTGTCTAGAAATGAAAATGCTGGGGTTCTCGTGCTGCTTAGATAGCTGCTTGCTAACCAATGAGCCAGGGAGAAACACCCCAAACACAATATTTAGTAATAACTAGGTTAGCATTCTTGGCGTAGAAATTGCAGCACGAGTTCACAAATTTTTTCAAGATGGTGAACTCGCATGAAAAAAAGATTTTTAGTTTCACTTTTACCAGCTACTGTACTTTTTCTTGTGCCTCACCTCTTTTATACAAAAGGTGAGCAATGAGAAAGTATATACCTACTTCCCGTATTAATCCTTGTCCTGTTTGTGGTGATACGCGCAGACGCTGCCGTCACTTACCGGATAATCCTGATATGGTGCTGTGTATGAGCGCGACGGATGCTTTTGGCGCACCACCCGGTTGGCAGTTCCTCAAACTTACGAGTGATGGATTGTGGGGAATAGTACGGCGCAATAGCGGGGATATAGATGAAGTTTCTCGTCGCAAGTGGTCTGAACACTGGCGTTCGTTACGTATTGAACGCCTGCGACAAGAAAAAGCCCGCTATGCTGCAAGCCTTACAGAAGGCGTTAGCGAAGCTCTTCCGGAGGAAGCTCGCAATACGCAAATTCGAGATATTTTTGGACAACTACAGTTATCTTCCCGTCATCAGGAGGATTTAAAGCGCCGGGGATTAAACTCGGAGTTGATAACCGCCGGTTCGTTTAAATCGGTTGAGCAATGGCAAAAACTTGACAGGGAAGTTTCCTACCAACTAGCGGGTGTTTCCCTTGGTGGGGGTTCGTTAATTACCCCCCAAGCGGGATATCTCTGCCCAGTGTGGAATCCGCAAGGACAAATTATTGGTTGGCAGCTGCGAGTTGATAACCCAGCAGGCGATGCTCCCAAATACCTATGGGCATCTTCCCGTACAAAAAAGCGTCCTCATGGTGCGACTGTTCATCTGCAAAACGGTGAATTACCTCTTACTTTTTGTACTCCAGTTAACGAAGTTAGTCCTTTACCACAATATATTGGACTTGCTGAGGGTATTCTCAAGCCCTGGATTATCGCCCAACTGAGAAACCAAATAACTATTGGTGCAGCAGGTGGTAACTTTGCGGGGAGTCCTGAAACTTTGAGGCGCTATCTTACTGCTGCTTCTTTACGATTAGGTGGGACGAAAGATTTACTTTTGTGGGCTGATGCGGGTGCTCCTGCAAATAAAAATGTGATGCGTCAGTACCGCCGTACTTATGAGTTGGTGAGTCGTTGGGGTTATACCTTAAGGGTGGCTTGGTGGGGACAACTTGATAAATCCTGTGCTGATCCGGATGAGTATGCTGGTAAGTACGAGTTGCTCACCTGGGCGCAGTTTGAGAGTTTATCGAGAAATCCTTCTCGCTTTTGGGATGACATAAAATACCAGATCTTGAAAATCAAACGGTTGGTTCGCCCCCACCGGGGATTCCAACAACAAAAGCGTCAGTACCGACAACAGCAAACTGCGACAACTATTATATATATCCCTGGCGAGTTACCCACTCCCGACGAATATATCCAACTTGGTTGTCCCAAGATTATTTACCAGGGAGACGAGCGCGTTAATATCTGGAAGGAAGCCGTCGCCAAGGGTTGGCAACATATATTAGATAAGTCTGCTCCTGGGTTGGGTAAGTCTCACACCGCTGGCAGTATGAAGGCTCCAGAATTTAACTTACATCAACTGTGGTATCTTGCTAGTGACCATCGCAATCCAACAACATTTACAGTCGAGCAGAACTTTGTAGATTTGCCTCCCCGCCATAACGGGTTAGCTTATGACCATGCCAGACTTACACCCATGGGGCAACCTTTTTTGGTGCATCCAACGGGAACTTACGTTGGTAAATTATTTCCTTCTAACTGTCACCGTACTCCCATTTTTCGTGCTTTGGGGTCGAAAAATATAGCTAATATTGAAAACTCCTCCAATCCGATTTGTCTTAGCTGTCACATGCCCAATGCCTGTCGCAGTAACAGGGGTATGGGATTTGGTTATAGGTATGAACGCTACTCTGTATTTAACTATTCTCAAATACGCGCCCATCCCGATAGTTTGCCTAACTGTAATGATTATGAATATTCTGAGTGCGGTGCATTCTGGGATGAAGCTTCACTCGTTATGCGATCGCGCAAAAAAATTGAAGTTACTATAACTGATTTCAATCAAACGGCTAGTGAGTTAGCTGTAGCCATACCATTCCTATTTACAAAACTTCAACCTATATTTGAGAAATTAAGGCTTCTTCTTTGGGGAAAAGAGTACGGGGAAGAGATGTTATGCACAAAGGATACTACTCTACCAACTTGTAACGTCAAGTCGCCCAAGCCGACAAGCGTCTCCACCCGGCTGACTCCTCGTTATGGCTATAACGATACAGCTATTCGTCAGATGTTGGGGGAGATACCACAAGATATTGCTGATATAATTTCCCAGGTGGAACTTGCTCTACGTCCAGATTTATCTTTTCTACGGTCAGCTCCAGATAGTATAGAAGCCAGTACCGGGACTAAGGCAGAGAAAATAGCATCGCGACGTATAAATAAAGTTCTTAGAGGTCAGACTTATACTGAAGCTAAAGAGCAACTCAACCAGGTATTGCTCAACTGGTTAGTTCCTGTACTTCAAGTGTGGGCAAACCATATTAAAGGGTCGTTCCATTTTGATAAAGGTATACTCTGTGTACATTTAGAAGATAATCGCCACCGGGAAGTGGCAACTGCGGCTAAGTTTAATATTTACCTCGATGGCACCTTGGATGTGCGCTATTTAGCGCTGAAGTTGGGAGTGGGAGTAGAAAATATCCTCGTTATCGAGCAGCTTGTGCCAAGCTATGACAACTTGACAGTTGTCCACGTTACTGGTATGGGCTTGTTGGGTCGTGATAGACGCGATTCGCTTTTACAGAGAGTGGCAGCGCTGAGAGAAACTATTACCAGCAAGTATTTGGGTTTGTCGGTTGCTATTATTGAACGTAAAGCTTTTGCACAAACAGGCGATGGGTATCACTTCCGCGACGGGCGGGGAATTAACCGCTTTACGGATGTCAACGTGCTGATGAGTTTGGGTATTCCCTATCCAAACATTGGAGAGTTAGCAGCCGAGTATCAAATATTGACTGGTGTGGTGGCGGATATATCAGTTGAAGAATCCCCACTTAAAGAAGAAAACCTGGCGGTGGCAAAGTTCTGTGATTTCAACTTCCAAGAATTTGTTGATAGTTTGGTTCGTGCTGAAATTCTCCAAGAGTCAGGTCGTTTGCGAGCGCACCTGCGTCCCGAAGAGGAATTAATCTATTACTTTGTGGGGGATTTCGATGTCGGATTCCTGCAAGAGGAATTACCTGGGTGCAAATTCCAAAGCGTGCGGGCGATTGAGATAGATTGGCGGGCTGCTGAATGTGGCGAACAAACCAAGTTTGTTTTAACCAAGGCGATCGCCAGACAAATTTTATCAGGAAATGAGAAACCGACTCAGCAGGATGTCGTTGATGAAATTGCGGCTGCATTACCAAAGGAGAAGGCAATCAAGCAATCAAGGGTATCTCAAATTGTGAAAGAACATATGTCCCACATTGGGGGGTGGAAACAATTGCGGGTATTGATTGCGAAGATACTCAAAAGTGTTGCACAAGAGCGAGGCGAACAACTTCTCTCTAGTGATGAAACTTGGTTGGCAAAAATTTACTTTCCTCTGGTGGGTGAAGAGTCTCCCGTGGAGGCGGTAGTAAATCTCATTCAAGTTGCCCAGGTGGTAGGTACTCGCTTTGGGGCAATTCTTCAATATGTATCTCTTGATGTGCGAGGGCAATTGTTGGGTCATGCCTTCGCTGTCATGGCAAATATTGGGGTGGGGATAGATTGGCTGGTTGAGGAGTTAATGCCCCTGTGGGATAGTTCTTGATTGCAGAGTGAATTTTCAATTAATAATTTTAAATTCACCACTTCTGGTTGGTGAGTAGCTTTGCCCTAAACTTTGGCGTGTTGGTATTTTAATTGCTTTGGGTGAAAGTGTTACTCTGACTTTTCACGTCATGTGTGTGGAAAAGTCCACAAAAAATCTAACTTTCTTTCCCCAAAATTCTTGCGTCTCTCTCCTATAAGGAGAGAGAAATAGAAGCGAGGTTTTCCAGATACCGTGAAAAGTAAGAAGTATTACTTACTGACTGGATATGGGTATTTTAACTAATTCGGTATTTGAATACTAATATGTATGAATGGGTGTGGTTGTTACTCATCAACTCTCCTGGCTGTAGTTTTTAATTAAGCTAAGTGTAGGAGTTTTGCGTTTGATTTGGGGGGGATTAATCTATGGGATAGGCAAAACGCACTTTACTTACAAAAAATATTAATTTTGTATAGAAGTTCTTTAATGTTTCCCTTGACCTGGGGTAAAGTTATTAGTTTTGTATAAAAATACTAAACACAAAATTAATAATTTTATCTCTGATAAATCAGGAGTATGTGTTCATTAGATATTTCTCTAACTGATGCTAAATTTTTACCTAAAAATTATTAGTTTTGTATAAAAATCCTTAATACAAAACTAATATTATTATTTAGTTTTATAGTTAATTGTTTATGATTTTTTCTCTGGAATCTGATTGGTTTTTGATATTAAAAAAATAGTTTTATATATCTATAAACGGGGAATTGAATTTACATTTAATACTAAAGTTACAAAGCAAATTAAATATTAGTTTGTTTTCCTTTCTAGTTTGGATTGGGATACTGAGGGTAGTTTCTAAGCAAACTATGTTGACTGATGGCTGATGACTAGTATTTATATTCAGAATTGATAAATTTTTTCCATTCCCCTTAATTGGAGTGTTCTCAGGAAATATTTTCTTGCAGGTTGTGTATGGACACAACTCTTGCGAAATTATAGAACTCCCAAACTTTGGGACTGAAATTTACCTATCTCAATTCGTTGTCAACTTTAATAGATAATTTTTATTTCAAAACTTCTTAAATATGGCTCGTACTAATATTAAAAGGAATCATCCTATGTCTCTTCATAATGAACAACAGCAGCAGGACAATCAACAACATCAGGTTGAAGAAAAAACAAAGAGACTTGTCATTGTTACTGGTGATAAAGGTGGTGTTGGGAAGAGTACCTTTTCACGAGGCTTGCTTCAGCTTTATATTGATAAAAATCTTTTTTGTATTGCTTATGATGCTGACCAGCGTAATAATCAATTACGCCGACATCATGAAAAATTCAACACTGGTTTAGTTCGTTGTATTAATGTGTTTGATAGAGGAAAAGCAGACCAATTGTTAATCGATTTGGAAGCAGAAACTTTTCCATTAGTTTTACTTGATTTACCAGCTCAATCAGGTGGAGTTTTTGAATTATTTGTGAAAGAGCTATCTTTCTTTGATACGCTGGCGGATGAACTTGGCTACAGAGTTACTATGGTGTCGGTTATTAATCGACTTCGTGACTCTGTAAACATTTTAAATGCTTTACATAAATACTGTGAAAACAAAGTTGATTATGTAGTTGTTAAAAACCTGTTTTTTGGAGATAAGGAAAAATTTGGTCGCTATGATGTATCTACTATTCGTGAAATATTACTTGGCAAAGGTTTAGTAGAAGTTTTAATACCTGATTTAATTGATTATTGTTATGATTTTATTGATGAAAATGATTTAACTTTCAGGCAAGCTTCTTCTAAAGATTTTGGTTCTCTTCTTGCTGTTAGGGCAAGAGTTAAGTCGTGGTTGGACGATTTTGAAGAAAAATTAAAGCCAGATCAGAACTTATTAGGTTTTAATTGCGAACAATTGCCTAAAGGATTTTCACATACTGTGAAAGAAGATGGAACCGAGAAAGCTACTGTAGACGACAAAGCTCAAAATGCTGCATAACCTATATGTTTAGAAGACGATTTATCATTACAATGGGTGATTCGCGTGTTGGTAAGTCTACAGTTTCTAGATTGTTGCTGGAATTGTATAAGAAGCATGATTTAAATATTCGTGCTTTTTACCATGGTCAGCGTCCTGGTGACTTGTCTAATCAGCTATCAGTCTATGATAAATTAGGCTTTAATATTAGCCATTTAGGACTGAATAGAGGTGATTCTGACCTTTTATTAAACGAACTGGAAATGTTTTCAGAAATTGATTTGGCATTTACTGATATGCCAGGTCAAAATCTATTGGATTTTTTTCGATTTGAGAAGGAAATATATTTTCTAGACAATTTGAGTTCTTTAGGCTATCGTCGTGCCACTTTTATTCATCCTATTTCAAACCGCAGAGATTGTGTTAAGTACTTGCAATCTCTCTATCATATTTTTCGTAGTCACGCTGATTATTTAGTAGTGAAAAATCAACATTTTGGGGATAGTTTTAAGTACTATGATGGGACTCAAATTCAGGAAGATATTAACAAGTTAGATGGGATAGAACTGATATTGCCTAAGCTGGAAGATTATGTTTATCAAGATTTAGAAGATACAAATTTACCTTACGGTATTGCAATTACCCCGGAGTCAGATATGCAAGTATTATATCGCTCGCTGGTATTTAACTGGATGGATAATTTTCATGATACTGTCATGAATCACAAGCTTGCTCCGGTATATTTAGGCTTGAAAAGAGACCGTACGGAATTAACTCAGCAAGAAGCCAGTTTCTAAAATATCTCTTATTTTTATCAGTTTATTTGATTGCCATTTTATGACTGATACTAAAAATATACCCACAGAAAATAATCCTAGTAAAGAGCAATTAGAGAAAGAGAAAGAGTATATAGAAGAGTTGATAGCCAAGTCGGGTATGAAACCATCTGACCCTTTGTTTAAGTTATGGGCGCAGATTGGTACTACTCAATATGCATTCCCTGTAGGGATTCTATGATTGACCTAGCAAGTACGGGCAAAATTATGCAGTTCGTGCGTCAGGCAAAGGAGATCCGAGGAGGTTCCCCGATTGCGGCGGTTTATCTCAATGCAGTGAAAGACAACACTATTTTGTTGCGAGAAGCTAGAGAAGCCTTGCAAAGCGGCATCATACCATTGCTTAATACCACTCTCCCCGACCGTCAATGCATTAAGGATGCGCCAGGACAAGGTAGTACGGTGTTTCGTATGAAAGGAGAGGCTGCCAAAGCAGCGGCACGTGCTTATACCAAAATCCTTACAGAAGCTTTGAAACTATTTGAATCTGAATCGTAGTGGTTTCAGCTTTGACTCACGGTTTCCACACTTGAAGGAGATTTTTAGATGACGACTCGACAACAACTTAAAGATGCTATTTCTGACAACGAAGAATTGAACTTCGTTTTTGGGCAAGCGGCTGCTGAGAAAATTGTCCAAACAGCCGATGTGACCCAAGAACAACTTATTAAGCGCAGTGCTATTGTTTGCACATTCACATTTGTTCCAGATGGCAAGCCAGTCCGGCATTATTACGACCCACAAGAGTTAGAACAATGGGCACTAAACGATATCAAGCCCAACGGAATTCGTTCGCCTCTATGGGTTCGCCCCGCTCCAAATCAGTCAGGAAAATATGAACTGGTTGCAGGACTTCGTCGATTAAAAGCGGCAACGATTTTGGAACTAGAAGTTATTCCCGTCAAGGTTTTTGATTGGGATGACCGTACCGCTTTCCACGCTGCCATATCGGAAAATACAAATCGCCGAGATTTTAGTGCTTTGGAGGAGCTAGATAATACTTTGCGATTGCTTGAGATTCAACTTGGATATGACACAGAAGAAGTAGTCAGTTTTTTATATCGAATGAATAATGCCACGAAAGGAACCACTAACCAAAACGTTTTGGTTAGCGAAGAAGCTGAACTTGTTCAACAGATATTTGATTCGTTCGGGCAAATCACTTGGCAATCCTTCGTCGCTACTCGGCTTCCTTTGTTTAAAAAACCAGCAGAAATCTTAAATGCTATTCGTCAGGGGAAAATTCATTATACTAAAGGAATTTTGATTGGTAGTATCAAAGATGAATATAGCCGACAAAATCTGCTACAAGAAGCAATTAACCATTCTCTTAGCCTTTCGGAAATTAAGGAACGAGTGAAAGCATTAAATGATACTAAAACACCGCCCAAACCTCTAAACCTCAAGCAACGCTTGACTAAAACAGTTGAAATGGCAAAGAAAAACAAGATGCTTTGGAATGACCCAAATAAAACCCAGCAACTAGAGCAGTTGATTAGTCAGATTGAAGCGATTGTTATAAATTGATATTAAGCTCGGTTGATTAGCGGTTTCATTCTATTTGGACAGCTAAGAACGTGCTTCTCCCTTTTCATAATTAATCTAATCATTCATGGGGTATAAGTGGGGGCTATAAATACCCCAAAAATTGGTAAGAACTTTTTCGGTCAAATTAACCCCTATATAGGGTATATATAGGTGCTTTTTAGGGTATATTAAACTTATTTCGGTTTTATACCCCACTTGACTCCCTATGAGTTCTAAGAACATTCACGCGAATCAAAAGATTTTTTGTGCGGGTTTTGATAATGGCTATGGTAGCGTCAAACTGTTAGTCGATGGTTTTGATGTCGTGAGAATTCCTAGTTACATCTCACGAGAAGACATGGAAGATGTACCCGGTCGGGTGGTTTTTAATGGTAATGCCTACACTGTTGGTGAGTCAGCTTTCCGCACCGGATACTACTTTGAGCGGAACACAGATAGCAACATCAACAAAGTCAACAATGCCCTTATTACTTTACTCGGTGCATTGGCTCATTTGCCATATCGTAAGGTTTGGCACTTAAAGCTAGTTGTCAGCTTACATGATGTGGGTTTGACAACAGAGTTGTGTCAAATACTCAATGGTGAATACCAACCAATGCTCGCTGGCAAGCTATCTGATGTCAAAGTAGAAGTTCTCAAAGTCGTGCCTGAAGGTATGGGTGCTTTGTTTGGTCGAAAGTTGCCCAAAAAGTTAACCGTCGTAGATTTTGGGAATGGGACAACGCTTTATTCTCGTTACTTCCAGGGTAAAAGAGAAGTACATACTCCCTACGCTGCTGGTGTGGAAGTTCTCATCGGTGAGATTGCTAAGAAGATGAAACATCTCAACGGTGGGAAGCTTGGGGACTTATCGAAAATTCGCTTTTGTCTGGAAATGGGACATACCAAATACAGCCGTGATATTGATATCAAAGACATATACACAACTTGTCTGAAAGAATGGTATGAAACCTATCTGAAAAAACCAGTCAATCTCGCCCTTGATGCTAAACACCAAGGGGATGAGATTTGGGCTATTGGTGGTGGGTGCTTACTGCCTGGGTTTAAAAAACTGCTCATACAAAACGGGTTTGAAATTCTAGAAAACCCGGTGGAGGCTAATTCTTATGGGCTATTGCAAATGGCTAAAGCAATTGTGACGACTGTTAACAGCTAACAATGAACCTTCAACAGTGAACCGTCAAGCACCACAATAACATGGTTTCTCCGCAAGACAAAACTCCAGAAAAAGTCCGCATCAAAGATAGCTACCGCGAGCGTATATTCCAAGAATCCCAACGATTAGGTAAAAGTTATTTAGAGACGCTTTACTTTATTGTTGATTGCTACTTTGCGTTTAAGCAGGGTGCATTACCAATACCAACTGTAGTCCTTAACCCTAATACAATTCCCATACAAGCGGAGTCAGCCACAGTGGCTGATTCAACGCATACTCTAGATGAGCCCCAACACCAAGCAGAAGATGGTGACGAAACTTTCACACTTGATTGGGATTTATGATGCAGCATTTAGGAGCTTTTGAAGCAGGAGTTGGGCTAAACCTGCGATAAAAGTGAAATTGTCGGCGTCGGGGGAGGGTGAACTCCTAGACAAAGCCGGACAACCTTGGTCATACCGCCCCACTAGTTAACTCGTTTTTGTCCGGAATTGTCCAGGTTGGGGCGGTATGACCGCCTCAAAGAATAACCTTGGAACCCAACTCAGGGATAAAGGTTGTCCGGCTTTGTCCGGGAAAAATGTAGCGGATGCGTTCGGGACAATCGTAAGAGGAGTCTAGGTAGCACCCGTAGAGACAGGAAACCGAAGGGGTGACTCTTTGGAATTCTCATCAAGAGCCGTTAGGTAGGATGGGGAGGATGTCAGTGATGCATTAGTGGTTATCCTGATAGGTGCGAGATAAGAAATCACTTATCTTATTTGGTAATATTTCTGTGGTAAGTGCTGGTAATGTGGTGCTTTGATAATTTCAGTAGCGTTTGTATGTAACTGCGGTGCTGTATAAAATACTAGTAATTGGTAGAAAAGACATCTCCGAAATAGAAGTATTCTGTGGTAAAAAAGTATAAAATTTACTTTTT
>NZ_CAWMYC010000041.1:0-12690 GCF_963872035.1 Scytonema sp. HK-05 | reverse complement strand
GCGATCGCCTGTTGAAAGCCAGTTATAGATAGGCATTAGCATTTTTCGGAGATGTTTAATGCACTCTGGAGAGATTTAACCAACTGCTGCGATTCAATCCACCCAGAAACCTGGGGAATCACCATAGCTGCAACTAAAACCGAAGTTGTGACCGCATAACCCCAATTCTGGTTAATACGAGAATTTAGCCGGTTTGCACCGTTAGTACCCCCACCATGAAAATCTATAACCAACCGCATTACAAGCCACTGACATCTAAAATTGTTGTTGTAAAGATATGATTGGGGTTCTGACGGTAGCGACGGTCAGATTTTACCCGAGGCATAAACTCGTCAAGATGTCCATTCTCCGACTGTGCAGCAAGACATGCATATGAAGCTTTATCAACATACTTCTGATTGCTTCCCGAATGCTGATTAAGCCCAATCCTTCCCGACTGTATAGGTTCGCCATTAACGTCACCACTTCGATTCACATCCCGACGAAACTTCACCGGAGCAACCTGAACTAACCCGGATTCGACTCGCCCAAATATCCCGTGGTGCATACCCACTTGCCAAGCTTGATACTGCCCTGGCTCAATAAATGCTGCGCCTGCTTTCCCTAATGGATTGCGTATTGCAGGTAATCCTGGCTTAACTGTTGCTGCCCAGTTACCAGCAATCACTGGTCTCCCCAAACGAAACTGCAATATTATACGGCGATCGCTCCACTCGTTAATGCGATTCCCATTTGGTCTACCAAACTGGTCAGCACCACGAATGTAGATAATATTGACTTCTCCAGGGTTTTGGGATATTTGGTAGCCTTTACGCTGCATCGCTTGATATACCCGTGATGCCAAATTACTAGTAGGTTGTGGATTAACCTTTGTTTGGATAGATTGCACAATAGGCTGCAATTCGATAAACGTAGATATCAGCTGCACAACAATGCAGACAACCAACACACTCGTTACGATGGCATATTTCCAAGCGGGTGATTTATCATCAGCTGATGAGAGGATGTCTGAAAAGTAAGAAAGCCCACGTAACGGTATCCTGTCAGTAGAAAAAATACTTAAGTATGACAGCGTTACGAGAGCTATGAATCAATCGTACCCAAGTAACTTGACTTCGGAACAGTGGGAACTGTTATCGGGACTAATTCCACCAGCGAAAAAAGGCGGCAGAAAACGCAGCGTTGACATGGAAGCAGTAATTAATGCAATCCTTTACATCTTGTGTGCAGGCTGTGCATGGCGTATGCTCCCTCACGACTTCCCAAACTGGAAAACCGTTTACCATTATTTCCGGCAATGGCGCAAAGACGGCACATGGCAACAAATTCATGAACGCTTGCGTTTGTGGGTACGTGTCAGCCAAAACCGAGAAGCATCACCATCTGAGGTAATTATGGATAGTCAATCGGTTGAGACAGCAACAATGGTGTCTAAGGAAGTCGGCTATGACTCAGGTAAAAAAATCAAGGGACGTAAGCGGCACATAGTTATCGATACCTTAGGCTTGCTGATAGTTGTCGTCATCACTGCCGCAAACGTCAGCGAACAAGCAGGTGCAAAACAGGTTTTATGGAAACTTGATCAAGTACGCGATCGCATGGGTAGATTGATTCGGATTTGGGTTGATGGTGGCTATCGCGGTAAGGATTTTACCCAGTGGGTGATTCATGTTTATCGCTGGCTCTGGAGCGTTGTTACACGCCAAGAAGAACAGAAAGGTTTTGTTGTACTCCCCAAGCGTTGGATGGTTGAGAGAACTTTTGGTTGGTTCAATTGGTGTCGCAGGTTAAGCAAGGACTATGAGATTTTACCCCAAACTTCAGAAGCTTTTATTTATGTTGCAATGATTCGTTTAATGTTAAAGCAGCTTGCGTAATCAAAATCACCTCCTCAAAACTTTTAAGACATCCTCTGAGGGTTGTCTAGGAAATAAGAGTCTAGACGTAGCTCAGCGCCAAGACAGGAGGTTCTAGACAATGGGTACTTTGTTGTGTAGCTATGGGTGCAGGAGGTAAATATTTGATAATTATTATCAAGGAGCGTGCAACCAAAGAACAAGTTGAGGAGATGCTCCAAACTTTGAGGGTTTATATCAAAATAGCAGTAGATATAGAAAAAGGTATTCTTGCAGGAGGAGGACAACAACACGCTGAGTGCGAAGCAGCATTACTGAAAGATGGTAGCAAGCAGAAAGACATTTGGGGCGCTGACTGGATACCATTTACACAAAAAATGGCTTACGAATCAATTATCAATATTCGCCCAAGTCAAAATAATCGCTCGATGATCATTCAAGACCCTGCAATACGAGAACGTGTTACACAAATTACTCAAAGCTTGATAGGTGGTTATGAACCAGAATTTAGATGAAAAACAAGCACGCTTTCAACGTGACAATATACAAATTCGCTTGGGACATATAGCGTCCAACTTAGCGCGTATTAAGTCATTTTGCAGCATTGCTCACAAAGAAGCAGTCATGAGTGTAATAGCAGAAACTAAGTGGTTTATTGAGTGGACGGCAGCAGAAATTGAACCTCTTCAAGCTGAGGAATTGGTTAATATTCAAGTTCAATTGGCGATATCCGAATTAAGTTGGGATGAGATTTGGTTGCATGAAAAAGCGCGTGCTGAAGTTGCAGAACAAGCTGGTGTTTGGTCTGGACGAGTATTAGATATGTCAGGCTTGCTGTGTGACGCGCCTACACTTTCCTAGCGGGTAAATGTAGGCTTCTCTAAATCCCAGAGGATAAAGAGAACTTCCTTTGAGAAAACTTAGTGGTCACATTGCTGTTTAAGCGACTTGCGAACCCTCTTTTTGACTGCTTGTTTGTAACGCTTTAAGTGCATAAGCTAGAGTCTTTTTATGGCATTCTGGCATCTTCTCAAAGTTGAGTCCCTTGCCCCAAGTTCTAACAGCACGCTCAGTTACACCAATAACTCGCGCTAAAACTTGACGCAGCGCTTGCGATAGCCTGATTCGCTTTCATACTCGGCAATTTCTTCTGGTGGTAATCCATCAATACCAAAGCAAATGCGGCAGAAGTCTCTAGGATTTCTGGCTTCAGGGAGATTTTTGAGGTTAACCATACGTCGTATTTACTCATGCTTTTACAAACTACAAGTGCATTTGCTCCCCATATCAAAATATGTAAGCAAATAAAAATGAAATTACAGAATTACCTTCTTTTACAGCGCCATTAAGGCATTAGCTAAAGCCACCATCTGGCGAAATGTTAAGTACTTTTATTGAATGACAGAGCCTCTTCTAGATTATTAATTAACCTGGTACAAGCTTTTGTGAGGAAGTGTTGTAGGCATTTCTAGCAGTTTGTATAAATTGAAGATCAGAGTTTAAAGCAGTTATGCGGACTTTGACCCAAGAATAATTTTGATAATAGATTCAGGTTGTTGTTGCTCCTTAGAGCTTGTCTTGGTTTTAGATTGCGTATCGCTTGTAATATTTTGCAAAGGAGCAACCACATTTTGGTTACTGCAATCATCAGGTACCCAAGTTAGTAACTCCCCTGGTTGAACTTTATAAGTAGCGCAAATTTTATCTAATACGCCCCCAGTTGGAATATAAGTTGGGTCGTTACATAAGCGATAAGCAGTATCTCTGCCAAGACCAGTGTCTTGCCAGAAACGGTATCGACTAATTCCTCGAGAGTCTATGAACTGTTTGATGTTATTTAGCACTGCCATCCCTCCATCATCGCATATGCCTTATATAGCATAATTTTGCGATTCGCACAATTAAGACATTCGCAAACTTTTGACATAATTACTAAAAAATGCGAATATAAGTAAAATCAAAAGCCGTTGCGCTCAACTGCCAGGAAGAATCGCAACGGCTAAAGATAACCCCCCAATTATGGGAGCCAATTACCATGATGCCACAACAAGCAATAATCGCAGATGATTATCAAGCGTTCGCCCAACAAGAATTGGAAAGATATATTGAAGCCCAAGCCGAAGCGATCGCCCCATTTGTAAATTTCTCTTTCCAAGGGCTACCAGCAGCCACTGAGACCATCTTACGTCACGCATTAGCTCTGGCTAGTGAGAAACAAAAGCGGTCGCGCACAGAGTACAAAAAGCTGCTATCTGACCACGGTTGGGAAGGTGAAGACAAGAAATATCTGAAAGTGGCTGCTGCATTTGGCTCTTTTTCGCCCCAGGATTTAGCGCAAATCGAACCAGATACCATATTTCTGTTAGCAAAGAACAGCAAGAAGTACCAGCTTGTCATTGACCAATTGCAGAACACTGGAGAAGTTACTCAACAGGCGGTTAGAGAACTGATTAAGCAGCAGCGCAAGTCTAGAGAGCCAAAGCTTGAAAAACCTAGCATATGGCGGCGAACGAAGAATGGTGGCAGGTATTGCCAAATCCCACCCATCCACGAGCAACATGAGCGTACTGGCATCACCTTACAGCAGATGATGGATTCTGAAGGATTGACGGCACAGCAAATTGTGGCAGAAGGGATTTCATTAAGGCAAGCGTACAAGGAAGGGCGGCTGGTACTAGTTGATGATGCATCCGCTTTGGAATCTCAATTCCACAGTCCAACGCTTGAGATGAGCAGCGATCAAACAGATGCGGTAGGAACAGACGAGGAAGCGAATTGTTGGTCAGAACCTATTGAAAAACCCACCAATTCAAATAATATACGTGAATTCCAAGCACAGGAACATCCAACAGCAGAAGTGGAAAATATCGATGTGTTGGATAAGCAACAACTCATTGAGCGTGATTGCACTGGTGTCAGTGCCCTTAAAGACGATAATTCCAGTTCGAGAGATAACATTTTGGCTGTTGATGATAAGCCTCCGCTTAAGGTAATATCTAAGCCACAATTCAACACCACCTTTCCTCAGCACACATTTGGTAAGCTGGGCTTACTGGATGGCAACGGGTTTTATCAACAGTAAACCCGTCAACAGCTTTCCAGGAAAGGTTCTGTGGGTTGACGGAGAGTCACTTACTGCCACGTGGCATCGACTGCTTCCGGTTCCTTACTGTCATGCGTGTCATCTCCACCAGCAAAAGACAAAGGACAAAATCAAACCGTCTGGTACGTTGCGCGACGCATGCGAGCGCAAGGTTGGCATTGTTCACAGCATACAAGTGAAACCACAAGAACCTGGTGGTCCCAAAATTCATACCTATAATAGTACGTCAGCAAACATATCATTACTCGTTCCCAACAGGGATGTCGTCCACAACTCTGGAGCAGGATACACAGAAGAGGCTGCCCTCAACGCCGCGATAGGCGAATCATTGGAGCGCTATGCCGCTGGTCTGTATCATCAACGGAACCTCATACTGTCTTCCTGGAAACAACTCAAAGAAGAGGCTGTTCATCCAAGCACAGTAGGATTGTACTCCACAGAGCAATACGCGCAGAGCAACTTTCCGTTTGTACCCTTTACAGAGAACACAGCTGTACGCTGGACAAGGGCTTTTACTTGGTCAGATCGACAGTGTGTATGGGTACCGGCATTTCTTACCTATCTCCCCTATCGTTTAGCAAAGACTGAAGCTAATATTACACACTCAATTTCTACCGGCTTAGCAGCAGGGGTCTCCTTTGAAGCAGCGGTATTAAATGGTCTCTACGAAGTTCTTGAGCGAGACGCTTTAGCTATCTCTTGGCTACACCGCCTTCCTCCTCAGCCCGTGCCAGATGATGTCGTGAAATCCTGCCCAAATGTTTGGTCTCGCTTAGAGGAGTCTGCAGGTAAATGCCGCGTCCGCTTCTACAATTTGGCGTTAGATTTTCCATTTCCGGTCGTTCTCGCTCTCATAGAGTATGATGGAGCGGATAGGTCGTTTATGACAATAGGCTGTGCATGTCGCTTCTCCTTTGTGGAAGCTATTGAAAAAGCTTTCCTGGAGGCATCTCAAGGCATTCCTTATATTCGATACTTGCTCCAGCGCTACCAAGATTGGGAACCTGGCACTGCGTTTGAGTATGTTGATTCCTTCGCCAAACATGCCATTCTATATTCAAAATATCCTCATCTACGGGAAGAAGTGAAGTACCTGCTTCATCCTGATGCACAGCTTGTGGAGTATCGACAACCTAGTGTGACAGGCGCATATCAGAATGAATGCGGCACAGA
The DNA here is from genome assembly GCF_963872035.1 of Scytonema sp. HK-05. Taxonomy (NCBI): domain Bacteria; kingdom Bacillati; phylum Cyanobacteriota; class Cyanophyceae; order Nostocales; family Scytonemataceae; genus Scytonema; species Scytonema sp. HK-05. The sequence goes on along the minus strand of NZ_CAWMYC010000041.1, from coordinate 6,558 downwards.
CGCTGCGTTATCTTGCCTTCTTTACCGACAATGGTGCCTATCCTGTCTAACTCCGCCGCCATCCTTTCATTTAGCTCAATAATATCGTTGAGTGTATCGGTTATTTTCCTGGCTATGCCAGTCTGGTCGGTGGGTATGCGAACAGAAAAGTTACCTTTTTTAACAGCTACCAGCGTTTTCAGTAGCTGTTTTGGCTCGAGATTATCGGTATTATCCTTGGTTACCTGCTCAGCTAGCATGACCTTATCCTTCAGAGGGTTGTTAATGTTTCCCGTTGCCGAGTACCTTGTTGGTAGTCATAAAAAAATATCGTTTTGTCAAAACACGGTCACAAGGGTTAATCTTTCGGAGTAAAATTGGATTCTTTTGATTGTTAGGAGCCTAGTTGCTGGGGGTTGTTTATGATGTGTGGGGCTGAGAGTTGCCAGTCACGAGTGTTGCTAGGAGCAAGCCTGATTAACTCTTCAACATTGCGTAGCATTGTGTTGCAAATCACATTCAAGGGTAGATCATTTGGATCGTGCCCAAAAGGTTCTTCGATTTCAGAGCCAATTTGTTCAATACTCAATAATGTAAAACTCACAAAAGCCATTATTATGCCTGTCCACCAAGTTAAACCACTGACTAGTTCAAGAGGCAATATTAGGCAATAAATTACCACCAATTGCCTGAGTTTAATAGCATATATCAAGGGCAGTGGTGTTTTCAAAATGCGTTCGCAACCACCCAAAATATCTACCATATCATCCAGCAACTTATGTAAGGCGGTCAGCTGATAGATATTTAGACAATTACGGTCATGCTGATGCTGCAAATAATCCCCTATCCAGAAAGCAATTTGTAGTGGGGAATGATTTGTTTCTTGGAGCTTAGAATACTGGATAGAGGACATTAATGACTCTAACTGCTCGTCCAAAGGCTCTGCCCTTAAATGTAACTTCATTGCGATCGCAAAAGTAACTACTAGCCGAAGTATTGCCTCTTTTTCTACTCTATCCTTCGGTGATTGCTCTTTAACTACTATGTAAATTCCACGACTCAAATTACGGACTGTATTGACTAAAGCTCCCCATAGTTTACGGCCTTCCCAAAATCGCTCATGAGCTGTATTTGTCCGGAAAACCAATAACAAAGTCAAGCCAACATTGAAACTCAAGACAGCATTGGTAAAGACACGATTCCCAGAGGCGAATGCTATGGGAAACCCAAAATAGTGGAGTAATGATACTAAAAAACCATATACACCACAAAAGATTACCCAGGGAAGAATGACTGAAATAACTGAACTTTCAAGTCGTAAAACTACTTGAACCCAATGCAGTTGTTCGCCACTGTAGAGGTGATACTTTCCTCTAAACGAATTCTTTGCCTTGCTGAGAAACTGTTTGCATCGTTGCAGTGCATTAGTAGGATTTGAGCGGCTCATCTATTAGAACTCCAATACTTCCATTATCTTGGGTGCATCGCGGCTAGAGGGTTAGGAACAGGAAACAGATCCTCAAGAGGTACAAATTTGCCAAGGCTAGCGTTGTAAGCGAAAACTTTTCCAGTCTCAATCTCATAAACCCAGGCGTGAAGGTAAAGTTGGTCACTGTGAAGTTTGGAGCGGATGATTGGGTAGGTCTCCAGGTTTTGTATCTGGGTCAGGATGTTCTCCTCAATTGTGACGTTTAAAAGTTCCTCACCAGAGTACTCCTTGTAGTTCTCCTGAACAAGGCGGCGGGTACCCTCCGCATGATGCTTTAACCATTCGTAAACCAAAGGCATTTCTTCAGCAAGATTACCCAGCTGTAACAGTCCCTTCATGGCTCCGCACTGGGAATGGCCACAGATAATAATATCCTTGACTCCCAAAGTATGAACAGCATATTCGATGGCTGCACCTTCACCACTATTGATTGTTCCATAGGTTGGAATGATATTACCAACATTGCGCACAATGAACAGTTCACCCGGCTGGGTTTGAGTCAGCAGGTTTGGATCGATTCGGGAGTCGGAACAGGTGATGAAGAGCACTTCAGGGTGTTGGCTGTGAGAGAGTCGCTCGAACAACTCCTGATGTGAGCAGAAATAGTTTTTATGAAACTCACTTAGACCTCTAATTATTCCCTTTATTGACATTTATCAATTCCTCTCAATACAGAAAAATACACTTACTTTATTTGTAGGCTACATCAGTGGGCAATACCATTTAGTATTCAAAACTCAAAACTATTCATTCATATTTCGGTAGGTGGCGACAGCTGAAGGCGAAATCCGACTCAAGTTCCGGAAGATCCAATATTTGAATATGGTATCTAAAATCACTGGAACTGTTGCAATAAACAAAGAAATAAAGTTGTGATTTTCTGGTAAACCAAAATGTTGCAATACGCTTGGTAGAATAACTTCCCAGCCATGTGGGGAGTAGAATCCTACAAACATATCAGTAAACATAATAATAATAAACGCCTTAGCACTATCACTGAGACCGTACACGATCTGATCGATAAAATCCTTTAACACTGCAATTTCTCGCTTACTGACAATGATGAGCCACCTAAAAGCACCTACAGACAGTAAATCTGCAAAAATATTTTTGAGTCCATTGGAACTTTCAACTCGAAATTCCTGAGCAATCTCACGTACCTTCTCTCTCATCTGGTTTTCTATTTTTTCTGGGGAAATTTCGGCAGACGAAATCATTAGGTTTTCAAACTTGATTTTTTCCTCAAACCTTTGCATTTCAACAAGCGCTTTGTCTTCAATTTCATAATTGAGGAATACGGTGGTTTCGTTGTGAGTAAATTTGTTAAAAATTGTTTCTACTATTAATTATTTTGATAAAAAATAAGTTAAAAAAGGTACTAAAATTAGCATGATAATAAACCTGATGAATATCAAGGTTTTTCTTCGATAGATACGAAATTTCTTGATAAGCTCTTGCTCAGATTTTGGATCGCATTCAGATCTTATACGATTGAGTGTACTTAAAATATATCTTGGGACTATACTCGTTTCTTCAGCCTTATTCACCTCTTTCTTATCTAATTTATCAATTTGTGTTTTTGGCTGATTCGTAACGGTTATATTCGGCTCATTTTGGATGACTTGAGGCTCTGTAAATAAATAAAATGAAGCTTCTTCATAATATCTGTATTTTGCTACTACCGAATCAATGAATCTTAACTTCTCTAAAATTAAGTCTGGGTTATTTATTAGTTGAATAGACAAGTAAATTTTGGCATAATTTGTGGTATTATTTTTTGCTATTTGTGGAATTTTTTGATTAAAAGTACTAACCATTGAACGACTCGCCTCAAATTCTGCCAGTCTCATCCGGGTAGTTTTTAAGTATTTTTTAAGTTCTGACTGAAAATAAGCCATAACGCTGTCTCCGTAACTTGCGGATTCAGCCACTATTTTCTTACCATTGAAATTTTTGTCTTCCATCGCCTTAATCAGTAAGGCCGTTTTGTACGCTTCATCCAGCGCTCGCTCTGGTGTTTCTAAATACCACTGCTTAAGAGTGAATAAGTAGGATTTAATTTGCTGCATTAACATAGATTTATTCATAGCAGGCGTTTTTCAGCTTAGGGTTGCGATTTTTGAAGCAAAGATAGCTCTGTCACGTGCTGCTTTGATAAAGGTGTTTAAAGTACCGACCTGCCGATAGCTAGAATCACCCCGTTAATGAAACGATTGAACGCTTTTAATAGGCTTTATGAGGTGGAAGACCTCATCGGTCAGCCATTCAGTAGTAGCTTTAAAATCATGAACTGGAGTCGGTAATAGCTCTAAATAGGTGGCTACGCGGATCAAGTGACCAAGTTTGCCCTTGACTTCAAAGCGATCAAATATTTCAGCGGCACTCTCTGCCAATCCCAGTTTCAGGAGTGTCCCGCGCAGATGAATGTGAGCGGGACTTAACGAACGGCCTTCCGAAATGGCCTTTAGGTTACGGGCAATTATGGCTCCTTGCTGATAGGCAACTTGTGCTGTGGCAGGCAGGGGATTTTCCATATCCACCGCACAATCTCCGCCTGCAAACACTTCTGGAAAGTCGGGCAGTTGTAACATTGGGGTGACCTGTAGCCGACCGTGTTTGTCCCGGTACTCCTCAGCTACGGGCAGGGCTTTAATTAGAGGATGAGTTGCAGTACTAGCCGTCCAGACGATTGTCGCGGCTGGGAGCACCTCAGGCTGGGTGTGACGCTTGAACTCTACAAAGTTAGCTTGAACGGCTGTTACCTCGCTCTCCATCAACAGATCAACCGGCACGGTGCGCTTTTCAAGGGCAGTCTCGCGAAGGCGACTATTCATGTCCCCTTGCAGGATCTCTTTCCCCCGATTGAGCAGCACCACCCGAATTTCTTGAGAGTTGCCTCGCAATTTGGTGTACCAGTCAGGCAACAAATCGGCTAGGGTTGCTGCCAGTTCTACTCCCGAGGAACCAGCACCGATAACTGCCACGGTCAGCAAGGTGCAGCGTTGTTGAGGGTCTTCTGCCTGACTGGCTAGTTGGAGACAGTCTCGCAAATGCTTAGTTAAGGCTATGGCATCTCTGCCTGTGCGAAAAGGTAGAGAGTTTTCCTGTGTTCCCTCAACGCTGAAGTAGCCTGTTGTACTGCCCAAGGCCAAGACTAAGTGGCTGTAGGTGTAGTGTAAACCAGAAGTTAAACAAACCTTCTGTTGGTGCAAGTCAATGGTTTGAATGCTATCTTGAACGAACGTGATACCGCTGTTGTGCAGCAATTCCTCGTAGCGCGGACAGACCTGGTTAGCTTCCATCTCACTGCTGAGAAACTCGTAGAGCAAGGGCTTAAAGATAAAACGCTCTTCTTTGTCGATGAGGACAGTCGGCAGAGAGCAGCGTTGATGGCGCAGATGCAAGGCAGTAAACAGCTCAGTAAAGCCACCGCCTAGAATTAAAGTTGGGTTAGTCGAGTCATTCATAGGTCGTAAACCTTGATTTTGAGACGACTGGTTCGCAGGTTCTGCTGATCGCAAGATCCCTTCAACCCCCATAAAAAGAGGGATAATATATTTCCTTCCATGTAAGAAATTCTGACTTATGACCGTTTTGCCAACTTAAAGACCACACGTGAGCAGCCGATTGAAGAAATAGTTCGTCATTTTTGAACCAAAGGGAGAATTCCACCACCGCGAAGGATGACAGCCGATAGGCGCAGCAAGGGTGTAGTCTAGGTCATCACACTTTTGCCATTTGCCGTCCACCTTCCAGCCTACGCGCTCGCCGAATTGTTCAATAACTGAATTATCTTGAGAGATGGTGGTACCGAGAGAACCACCCACACTTTGATAAATCTGCATCTGCGCGCTGAAGCCAAAGCGACCCTTGCTATAGGTTGTCCAGACGCTGTCAATCACACGAAGTTCATCACAGGGAAACCGCTTCATATCGTCAGGGGTGATAGATTCCACATCTGGCTGTCCTGTTATCGCTAGGATTACCCGAATGGTTTCCCAGTCCGCTTCTCGCAAGTCCCCTGCCGCTAACAAATCTCGCAGCTTTTTGTATTTGTAAACATCTGCAACTAGTATGAGATTCTCCTCTGACCGAGCAACTCGCTCGGTGAGGCTTGATAAAAGCTGATTGAATTGCTGTAGCTGCGTTTCTATTGCGGCTGAACCAGCGATGGCTTCAGATTCATGCACTTCATTAGACATTGGGTTCCTCATAAGGAAAAGTGGATGGCTACTCCTGAAACAAACATACCTGCTGTTGCTATCACCTTACGCACAAACTGTTTATAGGCTTTTCCAATGCAAGGGCGACTTCGGTATGACTGGGAATACTAGGACTTATACATTAAAATTATGCATGATTAATTTTAAAGAGCGCGGCTACAAGGTCGCTAGGGTCAATCTTTCTTTTGCAAGTTTCTATTCTTTTGGTCGTGGGAGGTGTAAAATATCAACAGTGTGTGTAATGACGCTGAGCACGTTAAAGCCCTAGCGATAGCGCCTTATGCCTTTCGAGAAGTAAGCTAACAAAAATGTTGTTATCCCGGTCATGGCTAAGTGCCAATAAGTCGTGGTAAGCGTGGCAATGCCTACAACCAGTAAGCAAAGTAAGCTGTATTTAAGTTTAAGCGGCATTTTGGACAAATCAAATAAATAGAAGATGAGGTGGTTGAGTAATTTGGAGCAGCTTAAGCAAGAAGCTGATTGAGTCACTGTTCCTTGTTTCTTGGACACGATTTAAGAATGATTGATGGGCAGACGAGACGCACTTGAAAGCGTGTCAGACCTCGTTCAGAAAAGTAGCGAATGTCCCCGTTATGCTGAGTTACTACAATTCGATACGAAATTTCCAGACCTAGTCCCGTCCCTGCACCGACCTCCTTAGTTGTAAAAAATGGCTCAAAAATTCGGGACTGAATCTTAGGGGGAATCCCTGGTCCGTTGTCTACAATTTCCACAACAACATAATCTTTGTCTCTGAAAGTACGCACCAAAATCGTACCTTGTTCACCTAAGGCATCTATAGCGTTGTCAATTATAGCGGTTCTCAGTTGGGTCTAATACATTCTGGTAAAATTAAACGAAGGTATA
>NZ_CAWMYC010000040.1:0-13067 GCF_963872035.1 Scytonema sp. HK-05 | reverse complement strand
GTGATTTGAGGAAGCCCACACTATACCGCTTACGGTTAGTGTGGGAGGATGTCACCTTCCCTGTGGGTGAGTTGGTGAAACAGAAACTTGTGCCAAATCGCGATCGCCTAGACGCTTTCTTTAGTCAAGTTGTCTACGGTGGCGATTACAGTAAAGCGTTAAAAGCCGTTGTGCAAGGTCAAGCAGATGTAGGAGCTGTGTCAGAATATGCTTTCAACACTCCGTATATTACGGATGCTGAAAAAAGCCAGTTACGAGTTCTCTATAAAATCCCTGGAGTTCCAGCACACGGCGTAGCCATTGATGATGACGTTCCTACTGCTACGCGCGAACGAATTATCAATGCCATGCTGAAGTTAAATGAACCACAAAACAACGAATTGCTTCGCAGCTTGTATAACTCCACAGAATTGGTAAAAGTTGACCATAATAAGCACTTAGCACCAATTCGTGAAGCGCTTAAGAACGCAGGAATTGACCCGTAATGTTAGTAGGGTGCGTTATAGCGAAGCGCAACGCACCATTGATCGGGCGTGCGTTACGGCAAGAATATTTATTGTCGCTATCTTTAGTCACAAGCGTGCCGTAACACAACGGCAATAAAGCGGGAGGAAAATCCACACCGCTTTTTGCCTCCCCTACATTAAGGTTTAGTTTATAAATGCTCTCTTAGCTGTTACCCAACTAGATAATTAAAATGCCTAAGCGCATATGACTCAGCCACTAATTGAGTGTCAGGACGTAGAAACTGCTTATTCCGCAGCTTTGAATCGTCCTATCCTTAACCAAATTAATCTCCAGATTCATCAGGGTGAGTTTGTTGTATTGCTGGGGCTGAATGGCGCTGGTAAGTCTACGCTTTTGCGTTCTTTAGTTGGGTTAGTTCCGATAATGCGCGGAGCAATTCGTATTAACGGGGTGCCGGTGACTCCACGCACGCTACCTCATATTCGACGTGATGTTGGTCTGTTATTTCAAGGCGGTGGATTGATTCGGCAATTATCGGCAATTGAGAATGTGCTGTGCGGACGCCTTGGCGCTAGGACAACTTGGGAAACGCTGTTTGGGTTCCCTAAAAATGACCGTCGTCAAGCGTTGGAACTGCTGGAACAGTTGGGGTTAAGAGAGCAAGCTTATCAAAAAACAGGTCAACTTAGCGGGGGACAACAACAACGAGTGGCGATCGCCCGCGCTTTAATTCAATCTCCTCAAATTCTGCTTGCAGATGAACCCATCACAGGATTGGATATCAAAGCATCCAAACAGGTGATGGAAACTTTATCTATGCTGCACTCGCAACAAGGTATGACAATTGTTACTGTTTTACACGATTTAGGTGTAGCGGCTGAGTACGCCCAACGAGCGATTGTGTTGGATGCTGGACGTATTGTTTATGACGGGTATTGCGACAATCTGCAAGCTCAATTTGCTCAAGCATAATCGATATCGCACACAGTAGGCGAATCCTTTTTTAGTAATGAAAAATTTCTCTCGTTTTTGGAAACGCTTTTCTTGGCTGAGTCGCCTACTCATCCTGTGCCTTGTTATTTTAGTTTATGGTTGGGCGTTGCAAGGTCTTAAAGTTGATTTTGGACTATTAAAGCAAAGCTTGTTCAACATCATTGATTTTGTGTCGCGGTTGTTTCCCCCAAATATAAGTTGGGATATTTTCAATAAAACAATCAAAGCACTAATAGAAACTGTGCAGATGTCTGTGGTAGGAACGACTCTTGGGGCAATGTTTTCTCTCCCCATTGCTATTGCCAGCGCCCGCAATGTCGCTCCTGTTTGGCTACAATGGTTAGCTAATTTCCTGCAAAATGCTGTGCGTTCTGTCCCTTCGATTATTCTTGGATTGCTATTTGTAGCAGCAACTGGACTGGGTCCACTAGCAGGCACACTGGCTTTAAGTATTTACACAATTGGCTATCTAGGAAAATTTTATCAACAAGCTATTGAAGCCGTTGACCCTCGTTCTATAGAATCTTTGCAAGTCGCTGGTGCATCTCGAATCCAAATTGCTCAATATGGTATCTTACCACAAGTGCTGCCCTTGGTTCTAGGCTACACCTTGTGGATGTTTGAGTACAACATCCGTGCGGCATCAGTTCTTGGTGCTGTTGGTGCTGGTGGCTTTGGCTTTGAGCTAAAAAGTTACATAGATGGCTTTGAGTACACGAAGGCAACGACTATGATACTAATACTGTCGGTCGTTGTTACCGTGATTGATGCCCTGAGCAGCAAATTGCGTCAGCGTTTGGAATCAATGTAGTTGTTTTGACACTCTTTCTTAATTGGTTACAAATGATAAACCCGGCTTCTTTAAGAAACCGGGTTGATGAGAAACTTTGCAAAACTTTTGCAAAAATCACGAGTGAGTATTTGAACAACAGCGGTAATCAAATTCTTAGTAGATTTTCCCATTAATATAGTAGTGCCACAACTGTCAGCACTCAGCTTGCCACACGCACGTTACTTTACTTTCCTGATCTTGCTCGTTGTCTACGGTGTCACCAGCAAAATGTTTATCCATCAGTGCAGGGACTTGTGTAGCTTTTATACGGCTGTAGCGAGTTTTGTCTGGCATCACCAAGTTTGGTCCCGCTTTGCAGTTTTTCATGCAACCAGTCCCTTTAATTGTCACCTCTGATTCTAAACCGCGAGCGCTGACAGCAGCTTCCAAAGCCTGACAAACCTCTGTACCACCCCGTTTCATGCAATCTGACTTTTGACAAACTAATATAGTAGCTTTTTTTGGCTTGGCGTTATTAGAAGAGGACACGGAGACATTTTCTCTCTGGGCGTCTTTACGTCTCAATGTCGCCGCGTCTGGTGAAGCCGCCATCACTCGCTGTGCCTTGAGTTTCACTTCGCCCGTTTTCAGATCCTGCTTTTTTTCTCCGACTACTTGCAACAGAGTACCTGGTGGTAAGCGCAAGTCAAAAGCAGCACGTAAATGTTTAGCCAGTTTAACGTAGCATTCACCGTCGGCAGTTTCTAGTAGTAAGCCTTTGAGCTTATAACCATCTTTAATCACAAAATCGAGAAACTTTCCCTCAATACAGAATTCTGAAACTTCACTCATGTGGCATTTACTCATTTTTTTTCCCCATTTTTGACTCATTTTTGACTAAGCTGTAGCTACACCAAGCTGTCAAGTGCGATACTGCCAGCATTTCTTAAGAGTCGAAACCAAGTCTTGGCGGCAAGCAGTAAATTGCTGCACAACACTCCAAAGTTGTAGGGCTGCTGTAGGATTGCTAATTTCAACTGTCAATGGCTGGTTCGTCTCACACCGGCAAGGAATGTCTAGTTCCTGCAAGCGTCGATATATTTGCCAGCGATCTGCCCAATTTACCTCAACGATGTACTTTACCTGCGGTTCTAAAATTGACGGTTTCAAGACAATCCCCCTAAAAGTGCAATAGTTTTGCAGTAAGTACGCACCTTGACTCCCATAATTTTTTGTTTGTTAGGAGCTTAGTACAACTTGTCATTGATAGGGGTCGGAAATGAAAGTTATGCCAAATCTGGGAAATGAATTATCCCTTAAGGCAATTCCGAAGCCCCTTTTATCGTGATGGGTACTTAGCTTCTTTACATAAGAATAACCTAAGTGCAAACTTTTCTCAGTAATTTTTGAAAAAAAATAAAATCTATAAGCATTCTTAAACTTCCCCCCGACTCAGGATGATGGAAAGCACATTTATTGAAAAAAATCAGTATGTTAGATAACATTACGGATGATATGTCTGGAAATCTCTAAAAAGAAATCAAAGTTAGGGCTTATTTTTAATACAAAACTCAAAAGTTTGTGAGATTAATTGAGCTTGCTATGATTTTTAAAATGTTAAGATGTAGAGACTAAGCAGTTAGAGTTACTAACTGCCAAAAGCGAGGAGAACAACAATGTCTGAAACGCAAACTTTGTTACGGAATTTTGGTCAAGTATATGACAATCCTGTCCTGTTGGACAAAACTGTAACCGAGCCAGTTTGTGAAGGATTTAATGTCGTATTAGCAAGTTTCCAAGCACTGTACTTGCAGTACCAAAAGCATCATTTTGTAGTTGAAGGTGCAGAATTCTACTCTCTGCATGAGTTCTTTAACGAAAGCTACAACGAAGTCCAAGAACATGTCCATGAGATTGGAGAACGCTTGGATGGACTGGGTGGAGTACCTGTTGCTAACTTGCGCAAATTGGTAGAATTAACCTGCTTTGAGCAAGAACCCGATGGCGTCTATTCTGCTCGTCAGATGGTAGAAAATGACCTGAAGGCAGAACAAGCGATTATTGGTGTGATTCGCCGCCAAGCAGGACAGGCAGAAAGTTTGGGCGATCGCGGTACCCGCTATTTGTACGAGAAAATCCTGTTAAAAACAGAGGAAAGGGCTTACCACTTGGCTCACTTCCTTGCTAAGGATAGCTTAACCTTGGGATTTGTTCAACCTGCTCAAAACTAAGGCACTCATAAGATAGAGTGATTTAACTAGACTGGAAAAAAAAGTTGTAAGTACTGGTTCTTAAACAACTATTAAGAAATGGCAGAGAGGTAGACACACTTCCTCTCTGCCATTTTTCATACAAGTCAACAAAAAAACAAAACATACTATTTAACCTCCAGGTTTCTTCTGGAAGATAGTTAGTAAATATTGTTATTTAGCAAGATTACCATATTAAAAAAAACTAAATTGTTTCTTCAGCCATTTGTTAAAATAATTATTTGCTTATTGAGAAAAATCATCATTTTAAATAGAAAAGAGTTGCAAAAAAAAGTAGATGCATCATGATAAACGAATAAAATAAAACCTCTAAAATGAGGGAATAAACCAACAACGTATAGGGAACAGAAAACACGGCATAGGGAAAAACCTCTAAGAAGCCTCCTATCCCCTATCTATAAAGAGAACTAAGAAAAGTTGATAATAAACAAAGTAACTAATGGGTGAAGACCCTTAGAATAATCAGGATTTATATTTTCTTACTCAAAAGCAACGACTATGCCCCGCCGTGACGATATCAAGAAGATTTTGCTACTCGGTTCTGGTCCAATAGTGATTGGACAAGCCAGCGAGTTTGACTATTCTGGCACTCAAGCTTGTAAGGCATTGCGAGAAGAACGCTACGAAGTGGTGCTGGTCAACTCGAATCCTGCCTCAATTATGACAGATCCGGAAATAGCGGATCGCACATACATCGAACCGCTGACACCGGAATTGGTTGAAAAAGTCATCGCCAAAGAACGCCCCGACGCCCTACTACCGACGATGGGAGGACAAACCGCCCTGAACATTGCTGTAGCTTTAGCTAAAAATGGGGTGTTGGAAAAGTACGGCGTTGAATTGATTGGCGCTAAACTCCCAGCCATTGAGAAAGCGGAAGACAGGAAACTTTTTAACGAAGCGATGACAAAGATAGGGGTGAAGATGTGTCCTAGTGGGACAGCTTCATCTTTAGAAGAAGCCAAGGCGATCGCCAGACACATTGGCACCTATCCTCTGATTATTCGTCCTGCTTTCACCTTAGGTGGTACCGGAGGCGGTATTGCCTATAACGAAGAAGAATTTGCAGAAATGGCACAAGCAGGTATAGATGCGAGTCCCGTGTCGCAAATCCTCATCGACCAGTCCCTACTCGGCTGGAAAGAATACGAACTGGAAGTGATGCGCGACTTGGCAGATAACGTTGTGATTATCTGTTCCATCGAAAACCTTGACCCGATGGGTATCCATACCGGAGACTCTATTACCGTTGCCCCAGCTCAAACCCTCACTGATAAAGAATACCAACGGCTGCGGGATATGGCAATTAACATTATCCGCGAGATTGGCGTGGAAACTGGAGGTTCTAATATCCAGTTTGCGGTCAATCCCGTAGATGGAGACGTAGTTGTCATTGAGATGAACCCTCGTGTATCCCGTTCTTCGGCTTTGGCTTCCAAAGCCACAGGTTTCCCCATCGCCAAAATGGCGGCGAAGCTGGCTGTTGGCTACACGCTTGATGAAATTGACAATGACATCACCAAGAAAACACCAGCCTCTTTTGAACCAACTATTGATTACGTCGTCACAAAAGTTCCCCGGTTCGCCTTTGAAAAGTTCCCTGGCGCTGAAGCAGTGCTGACAACACAAATGAAATCGGTAGGGGAAGCAATGGCAATTGGGCGGACTTTTAACGAGTCCTTCCAAAAGGCGCTGCGTTCCCTGGAAACCGGACGTGCGGGTTGGGGTTGCGACCAGAAAGAAAAATTACCTAGTGGTGAACAAATTCGCGCCCATCTGCGGACACCAAACCCTGAACGCATATTTGCTGTACGTCATGCCATGTTGCTAAGCATGAGTATTGAGGAAATCTACGAGTTAACGGGTATTGACCCATGGTTCCTCGATAAGATGCAGGAACTGCTGGAGGACGAGAAGTTTCTGAAGCGGACACCGTTGCAGCAGTTGACAAAAGAGCAGATGTATGATGTGAAGCGGCAGGGATTTAGCGATCGCCAGATTGCCTTCGCGACCAAAACCACCGAAGATGAAGTCCGTGCTTACCGCAAACAACTCGGTGTCATACCAGTTTACAAAACAGTAGATACCTGTGCTGCGGAATTTGAGGCATTTACTCCTTATCACTATTCTACTTACGAAGACGAAACAGAGGTCATGCCTACGGATAAACCCAAGGTGATGATTTTGGGTGGTGGTCCTAACCGCATTGGGCAGGGTATTGAGTTTGACTACTGTTGTTGTCACGCCGCCTTTGCTTTAAAAGACGCGGGCTATGAAACAATTATGGTCAACTCCAACCCGGAGACAGTTTCCACAGATTATGATACGAGCGATCGCCTGTATTTTGAGCCCCTGACAAAAGAAGATGTACTCAATATCATCGAAGCGGAAAACCCAGTTGGGGTGATTGTTCAGTTTGGTGGACAAACTCCATTGAAGCTTTCCCTTCCCCTACAAAAAGTTCTCAGCACTCCAAACTCACCACTCAGCACTCGGATTTGGGGGACTTCACCAGATTCTATCGACATTGCAGAAGACCGGGAACGGTTTGAGAAGGTTCTCCAAGAGTTAAATATTGCCCAACCGCCCAATGGTATCGCCCGTACTTATGAAGATGCTTTGGTCGTTGCCAAACGCATTGGTTATCCGGTGGTGGTGCGTCCTAGCTACGTGTTAGGGGGAAGGGCGATGGAAATCGTCTACTCTGATGCAGAGTTGGAACGTTATATGACTTTTGCAGTGCAGGTGGAACCGGAACACCCGATTCTGATTGATAAGTTTTTGGAAAATGCCATAGAAGTCGATGTAGATGCGATCGCCGACCACACTGGGCGGGTGGTTATAGGAGGTATAATGGAACACATTGAACAAGCGGGTATTCACTCGGGAGATTCTGCCTGCACCATACCTTCTATTTCTCTACCACCAATCGTTTTGGAGCAAATTCGTTCTTGGACGGTGGAGTTGGCGAAGTCACTTAATGTCATAGGGTTGATGAATATTCAATTTGCCGTTGTTGGCACGCAAAGTTCTTCGCCCCAAGTTTACATTCTCGAAGCCAATCCTCGCGCTTCTCGCACTGTACCATTTGTATCTAAAGCAACTGGTGTGCCATTGGCAAAGCTCGCATCATTAATTATGTCGGGTAAAACTTTGGAGGAGCTAGGCTTCACCAAAGAAGTGATTCCAGCCCACATTGCCGTGAAAGAAGCCGTATTGCCATTTAACAAATTCCCTGGTACCGATATTATTTTGGGACCAGAGATGCGTTCTACTGGCGAGGTGATGGGTATTGACAACGACTTTGGACGCGCCTTTGCCAAAGCAGTATTGGGCGCTGGTGAGCGTTTGCCCATGAGTGGTACAGTGTTCGTATCGATGAACGATCGCGATAAAGCAGCTGCGGTTCCTGTGGTCAAGGAATTTATCGATTTGGGCTTTGCTGTGATGGCGACGGATGGTACACGTCGCGTTCTTCATGAACACGGCTTAGATGTGGAGTTGGTGCTAAAACTGCATGAAGGTCGTCCTCACGTCTTAGATGCAATTAAGAACCATAGAATTCAGTTGATTATCAACACGCCTTCTGGGGAAGAAGCGCAAAGTGATGGTAGACTCATTCGCCGTACAGCCTTAGCTTACAAAATCCCCATCATTACCACAATTGCTGGAGCAAAAGCCATTGTCGCTGCTATCCGTTCCTTGCAAAATACAACCTTAGATGTGAAGGTTATCCAAGAATACACAACGGTGAGTTCGTAGCACCCTTGGGGCGTGGGGAGATTAGATCCCCGACTTCTTTAAGAAGTCGGGGATCTTGTAACCCAGGTGGCTAATTAATTAAAGAAAGATGAATGGCAGATGAAAACTATTGGTTGATTGACTTATAATACCGCAAAAGTACGGTAAATCACTGAATTTACCGTAAATATTACAGAATTTTGATGAGCAAGTGGCAACATATGAAAAAATCAGGGATGTACTGGATGGAGCAAATTCAGACTTATGTTATTAAAGTCTGGCGAGGGATTAGACACTGGAGTCATAGATCACAAATAGCAAGTTGGTCGAATGGACGTTCACTTCGAGACTTTGTGTGTCTTTTTTTGCTAGGAGCGACTTTAAGCGTGGCGATCGCCGCCTGTCAAAGCAGCTCAGCCTCAAAACCTGATGTAAAATTAAACCTCGTTTCTTTCTCGGTTACTCAAGCAGCTCACGATCAGATCATTCCTAAATTTGTAGCAAAGTGGAAGAAAGAACACAATCAAAACGTAACTTTTGAGCGCAGCTATGGTGGCTCTGGTTCCCAAGCCGATGCAGTGATTAAAGGCTCAATAGAAGCAGATGTGGTACACCTGGCACTCCCCTTAGATGTGAATAAAATTCAGCAAGCAGGTTTAATTCAACCCAATTGGGAAGTGGAAGCCGCCAAAGGTAGCATTGTCAGCCGTTCCGTAGCAACTATCGTCACCCGCCCTGGTAATCCCAAAGGCATCAAGACTTGGGAAGACTTGGCAAAAGATGACGTCAAGCTCATTGCTGCGAACCCCAAAACTTCCGGTATTGCTATTTGGGAATTTTTGGCTTTGTGGGGTTCCGTGACTCAAACAGGGGGTGACGAGGCGAAAGCGCTGGATTTTGCCACCAAAGTCTATAAAAATGTCCCCGTGCTAACAGCAAGTGCACGTGATGCAAGCGATCTCTTTTTCCAACAAGGAAAGGGAGATGTGTTAATCAACTACGAAAACGAGGTATTTTTGGCTGAGCAGAAAGGTGAGAAACAGCCTTATGTAGTACCTGGAGTTAACATTTCCATCGACAACCCTGTCACAGTTGTGGACAAAAACGTTGAGAAGCACGGTACCAGAGAAGTTGCAGAAGCATTTATCGATTTTCTTTACTCAGCAGAAGCCCAACAAGAATTTGCTAAGTTAGGATACCGTCCCGTTAACCCCAACGTAGTAGAAGAAGCAAGTAAGAAGTATCCCCAAATTCAAACCTTCTTTACTGCTCTAGATTTGGGAGGTTGGGATTCTCTCCAGAAG
Organism: Scytonema sp. HK-05; assembly: GCF_963872035.1. Taxonomy (NCBI): domain Bacteria; kingdom Bacillati; phylum Cyanobacteriota; class Cyanophyceae; order Nostocales; family Scytonemataceae; genus Scytonema; species Scytonema sp. HK-05. The sequence continues at coordinate 3,519 of NZ_CAWMYC010000040.1, read as the reverse complement.
AAGTTTTTCACTGATGGGGGAATTTTTGACAAAGTTTGGACTGCGAGTAAGGCATAATGACTCATTTCCTTCTAAATTCTCAATCAAACTGCAATTAGAAGATGGAATAAGTTTGCATCACAAATAAGCTTGCATATTGAATTTTGTTCAAATTCTTGTGGACTGGCTGTCCTGCCCGCCCAAATAATGCAAGTTAAGTGCGTTACAGCTTCAGACAGTATTCCAAAGAAGACAGGATTATAGATTATGAGCTTTTGTTATCACTTAAAAAGTCGTGCTTTACTAACATCTCTGATAGTTATGACTTTCGGCATAACTTCTTGCAACAGCGCTCAGGAGAAGAATAAACAGGTGAGTGTCGATGGTGCGGCTGTTGGTTTTCCTATTTCTCTGGCAGTTGCGGAAGAATACCATAAAGTTCAGCCTAATGCTAAAGTGAGTGTTGCTTCAAGTGGTACTGGAGGTGGCATAAGTAAGTTTTGTGCTGGAGATATTGATATCGTGGGTGCCTCACGTACTTTCAGGAATGAAGAAATCAAAACCTGTAAAAAGAAGGGCATTAACTTTGTAGAACTACCTATTGCCCTTGATGGAATTGCCGTCATTACCAATCGTCAAAATAACTTCGCCCAATGTCTGACTATTGATGAACTTAAAAAAATGTGGAATGCCAAATCCACTAACAAAATCACTAATTGGAATCAAGTTAATTCCAAATTTCCCAACAAGCCGCTCAAGCTTTATGCCCCAGCTTCTGATACTGGAACATTTGATTATTTCACACAAGCTGTGACTGGCAAAGCCAAAAATAGCCGCACAGATTACACTCCTAGTCACAATCAAAACATCCTTGTCCAAGGCGTTGCGGGCGATCCGACTGCTCTTGGGTACGTTGGCATATCTTACTATTTGCAAAACCAAGAGAAGCTAAATTTGGTTGCTGTACAAAGTCCAAAAGGAAAGTGTGAAAAGCCAGTTCCAGTAGACAATGTAGTGAAAAATATTTACACTCCTTTGTCTCGTCCCCTCTTCATTTATGTGAGTAAGAAGTCCCTGGATAGCAAACCAGCCGTCAAGGAGTTTGTGAAATTCTATTTAGACAATTCTTGGAAATGGATTGATTCAGTTGGTTATGTTGCGCTACCCGATGACGCTTACGTCAAGGTACAACGAAAACTTGTGACTGGTGAAACTGGTACTAAATTCCAAAAGGCAAAACCAGGTGAGCCTATCATCAACTTCATCTAAGAAGAACTTTCTTGTTCTTAATTAGGTCAGTTCACTGTTGACTATACTTCTTACAAAAGTATGATTTCAAGATAAACCACAGATACACACAGATTAACACTAGTTAATTATCTGTGTGCATCTGTGTCCATCTGTGGTTTAATTTCATAAATTTGTCTTTTGCAAGAAGCTTCATGTAGTTCGTACACAAGATGAAACTAGACTTTCAAGGCACATTTAGTGATAAACTCTGTTTGTACAAAAGACGAATGTCCAGTAGTTCACCGGATGCTGACAAATCCAGCCTTTGTAATTAATTCCTGACCCTGAGCACTCAACAATAATCTGGCATAAGCTTCGCCCGCTTGTTGGTCAATTTGACCATTCTGTTTCACCACCACTGATAATCTCCGGCTCAAGGGATATTGACCACTCAGGAAGACTTCTGTGTTCACTTGGTTGCGCTGTTGCGGACACTGTTCGAGAGGCACAAAAGGCGTTTTGTAAGGGGGAACAAGTTCATTAAGGTTACGACCCACCAGTAGCGGCTTAACGTGACACTGGGATACCACCAACGGTGCTGAGGTGTAGTAAATACCCCCTGGATTAGCAGCTACTTGGCGCAGAGCTTCAGTTGTCGTTGGCATAAATTTAATATACGCACCCGAGTCGCGGTCTTTTTTACCGTAGGGTGTAATTTTTAGATTAGGACCACCGACTTGACTCCAATTCGTGATCTTGCCTGCGTAGATATCATTGAATTGGTTTACAGTCAAACCTTTAACGTTCAAGCTTGGATTTACAGCGATCGCAATCCCATCAATCGCCACTGGTATTTCATTGAGAGTAAAACCTCGCTGTCGCGCCTGCTGATATGCCTCATCTGCGATCGCCACAGAAGACTGAGCAAATGACAGTTGGTTGTCTAGCAACATCCGGATACCTGTCTGGGAGCTAGGAGCAGCCCGATCAGGATCAACGTAGCGCAAGCGAAACTGAGGCCAAACCTTTTGAATTGCTGGGTCTACTGCTTTGCGGATCGATACCCAAGTTGTACTACCACCATAGTTAAACACTCCAGATGGAACGTTCTGTACAGAGGAGAAAGTTTTGACGTTAGACTGCCCTAGTGGCTGCGATTTATTGTTAACTAAACCACCCAAGTTAACACCAGAGCGTTTCATCAACCACCAAACACCACCTCCTACTAACCCCAGTGTGATCAGCAGAGCTAAAACGAGAACAGTTGTTTCGTTTTTCTGAGACATAGATCAATGGCTTGTCATGCCAGAACTTGCTTAAAACATTAGTATACTTTTCTACTGTAGATTAAGCGCAAGTTAAAAAGCGATTAAATTATATTTAAAAATAGTGTTAAACTAATGCCAAGCTTCAGGAGCTACAAATAAGCTCTAATTTTGTTTTTCACACCTATCTTGGCGACCATCATAAGTGTTGCTGGCATGGCTAAGCATTGATTAACAACAAGTGCAGGAACTCCAAACAAATGAGTTGCAGGACTATCCCCTGGCTCTGGCTAACATTTGGTTTTTTATGGTACGCCTGTGCAAGCTTTGTTCTTGCTTATACTCCGCTTTGGATTAAGGCTATTGCTATTGCTGAGGCGATCGCCCAAAGCCCAGCGCCCTCACAGGCGATCGCAGTGACTGGGTTAATGGCTTTAGTTTGGACTGGGGTTTTGCCTGTAGCTTGGGCTGTTGTTGAAGCAGGATCTGGGGCAATGCCAGTGACCAAAACTATTGCTGGGGTTGCAGTTGTGGTTGTGGCTGGGATTGGAGTTATGGTTTTAGCTGGTGCTGGAACTTGGGCTTACGCCTTGGCTTGGTCTGGTGCTTGGGCTTGGGCAGCCTCTGGGGGTGGGGCTTGGACTTTGACCAGGATTTTAGCTCGGACTGTGATTTTGGCTTGGGCGAGTTGTTTGGCTTGTGGTGCGCTGCTAGGAGTTTTAGTCTGGAATCTGCCTTGGGCTGAAAGTTGGGTTGAAATTTTAGTTTGGTTTTTGGTTGAGGCTTGGGCTTGTGCTTTGCTTCTGGGGGTAGTTGGGGCTTTAGCTCTCACCTGGGCTGTGGTGGAAGATCAATTACCCAAGTCACTAAGCCAATTTCAAACTTTTCTCATTTTGGCTTTGACTTCTTTGTTAGGAATGGGGTTAGGGTGGTTAGCTAATCTAGTCTGTCGCTTTTGAGCAACCTTAGCACAAGGGGCGTTGGGCAAACTTGATACTCCCCACGGCTAAAAGCCGGGGGATTCTTGAAGAGTCCACAAACGAAC
>NZ_CAWMYC010000039.1:0-13463 GCF_963872035.1 Scytonema sp. HK-05 | reverse complement strand
GCTAAATCGAAGATTATAGCGCGGGTCTTATAGCCCCCGAACCCCCACTAGATAAAGTCCGACAGGGGCAATGGGCGATCGCTATCGGTAATCCATTGGGTTTACAAGAAACCGTAACTGTTGGCGTCATTAGTGGAACTGAGCGCTCTAGCGTAGACATCGGTATACCGGATAAGCGTGTTGGTTTTATTCAAACTGATGCCGCAATCAATCCTGGCAACTCCGGTGGACCATTGTTAAATGCCAAAGGTGAAGTCATTGGCATTAATACTGCCATCCTTAAGGGAGCACAGGGGCTTGGCTTTGCGATTCCCATCAACACTGCAAAAGCGATCGCCCAGCAGCTCATCGCCACAGGGCAAGTTCAACATCCCTACATTGGCATCCAGATGGTGGCTCTCAACCCGCAAGTTAGGCAGCAAATCAACAATGCTCCCAACAGCAAGATTCAAGTTGAAAATGACCAAGGAATTTTGGTTGTCTCTGTTGGAAGAGGTACCCCAGCAGCAAAAGCAGGACTGCAGGCAGGTGATGTGATTGAAGCAATCAATAGCGAACCAGTGACAAAAGCAAACCTGATTCAACGGCTTGTAGACAAAGCTGGAGTCGGCGGCAATTTGCAAATGGACGTTCGGCGAAATGGACAGACTGTGGCATTAACAGTCGAACCTGAGCAACTTCCCAACATTCAAACTCGCTAACTTGTCCAATTTTTCTATCTCACTCGCAAGAAAACGGCTGTAAACTGGTAGCGATAATCTATTTACTTGTACAAGCTGCGATACTCCCAAGGCTTGACAAATTTAGAATCACTCCACACTCCTCGCCGATTTTCTCTTGCTTGGATTTCGGCTTGTTGAATGATGTCTTTACTCGGACACTTATTTAAATAAGAACGGTAAACAAGCGCTAACCCCTCACGCACTAATACTTCTTGGATAAAAGTCCCATCAGGCAAACGGACTTCAGCCACTTTGCGCCCGTAGCGATCGCTGTCAACAATATTCAATTTGACGCGATCGCCTCCTTGTTTCACCAGTTGCTGTACTCGTTCTTGCGCCTTTGCACCCCAATCAAATTGATCGAGAGCAAGGGAACTTTTACTTTGCTTTTCCTTTTTGGTGTGCGGAATTTCCGGTGCATCTACACATGCAAAACGTACATTGAAATTGTCTCCCTTAGAGTCTTTCACCGCGAGAGTATCGCCATCACTAACTCTTTGGACTAAGTCACCAGAGGGAAAAATTCGATCACAGCCTATCAAACCAAAAATGAGGATAGCTGCACAAAGCCAAACAGGCACCTGTTGAGTTAGTTTCACAATTCTAAATGACTATATTTTCTGTCCAATGATATTGACATCTCCCCTCACTGGAAGCAAGGGGATTCTAAACTGATGTTGGCACTGGGTGAAGCACCCCGTAGCAACGTTTACGATATGATTTATTTAATCGCGTAAACAAATCAATTCGTTGTGGCACTGTCAAAGATGCCCTACCCACCTCGGCTAAATTAAGTTTTAGCTGTGTGGCTACTTTTCTGGCAATATTAGCCGCACCATTGCAATCTGCATTGATGATGTGACCATCACGGCTTTTGTATAATCCACGTTTTACCCTTTGACCTGACGGTTTCCAACAGTCGGGTTTTTCACCATGCTTGTAGAGGCTATCGCCATCCAGGTAAGACGCTTTTGAGGTATATGCTTCCTCAGTGATTGTGAGTACAATTCCGTATTCTGGACAAAGTTGTTTCAACCTTTTAATCAGTCGTCCTGTGGGAATAACCACAAAGTTTTGATTCCCACGCTTGCCCATATTGGAACCATTTTTCTGACCATCGTTCCAACCGATGACCAGATTACCAATGCGGTCATTAAGACACTGGTTGATAATGAACCGTGCTGCTTTATTAACGGCATCCCGCATCTGGTTGTTGCGTTTGCGTTGTACTCGGTCAAGGTTAGAGTCCCAGTAGAAATCGGACTTTCCTTGTTTGTATTTTGCGACTAAACGGCAGTAACCTTGATTCGTTGATTTCAACTTGCGTCCATCAATAATCAGACTTTTCCCACGAGTCGAAACACCCGTTAGCCAGTTAGTTCCGCCGTGGTCAAAACTCCAAGCTTGGGTGTAATCAAGGTTAGGGTTATGGTCAACTGGTTGCTTACCATCATCAATAACCCAATCAATCCACAACTGACCAAAACAAGGACGCACTGTCACTTCCTTAACCCAGCCTGAATCTATGAACTCAGGCAATTGCAGGGCTATCTCAGTCAGCAAATGAGGTTTGGTATCACGGCTAATTGATGGGTAAAAACAACTATCTTTGTAATTGAGTGCTTGACGCGGGAAGGTTACACTCGCAAGTCCACCACGTTTTCTGTACTTTGGTAATGATGGTCTATCAACCTCACCTTTGTAGTAAGCGTTAACCAATCCGTTATAACTAGCTATTGACTCACCAACAGTTTTAAGCGTTTGTTGTGCTGACTGTGCTGCAAGCGCTTTGTAATGTGGATTATCCTTAAGAACCTTGTCTAGTTCTGGGTAGGTCGTGCTGCACTTGTAGGTCTTCCAACCGTAGCGCAATTCGTCACGATGCCAGTACGTTGTGAATGCCTCAGATTGTTGTTCAAGTTTGCTGTAATGAGTTTGTCTAGTGTGGTAAATTGCTGAGTTTCTCAAACTATTAGCGTGTTCACACTGATTAATCCAAAACGCTAATTCTTCGTCGCTAAAGTTTGCTCTAACTGGAATAGTCCGATACAGTTGACTCACCTTTTGTTGCTTTGCTAGTATCAGATTAGTTTACCCGGAACTTCTAAAGATGTCAACAGGAAAAGGAATAAAAAGAATAAAAAATAACCCTGTCTTTTACGCAGAGTTAAAAAAAGGCCATGAGATTTCTCTTACTGATTATTCGTGGAATAAATTAAAAAATTTAGCTAAAAAGAAGGGATTAAGCGCTAGCGAATATGTTGAGCAATGGTTAAGAGACACTGCGGACTAAAGTCCAACGCGAGCGGATTTCATCCCCGCAGCTATTGCCTAGGGGTTCTCATCCTCCCGCACTACCTTGATAGCAAAACGAAGGAAGTTGAGGTTCAGGAGTTCTTGGCTCATGATTTTAGCTAGTAGCGGTCAGAAGCCCCACATCGCTGTAACAGATGATAATGCGGGATTTGCTAGTTTCAACACAAGATATAGTGTATGGTGTGGGGCTTCTTTTGGTTCAAGCTAATGAGTAAGAATCTAACCATCAAAGAACTGACCGAAGCAGTGGAAGGCAATGTAACTCCCCGGATGGTGCGGCATTACCATCAATTGGGGTTACTCCCTCAACCAGTGCGATCGCCTAGCAACTACCGCCTTTACACAAAGAATGATGTTATCAGGTTGCAACGCATCGTAGCACTGAAGCAGCAAGGGTTCCAACTCAACCACATCCGCCAAATTCTAGAAGTGGAACCATCAAACGATACAACTCCTAGTTTAATGGTGCAGCTTCAGCAACAATATCAGGCAGTGATGCAGCAAATTTCACAATTGCGGCAAACAGCATCTGCATTGGAAGGGTTATTGGGGCGCGATCGCGATTGTGAAATCATGCAAGCCGAAGTCTTGGCACAACTGAAGTTATTAGATGTAGAAACAAAGGCAGGACTGGGAGGACTGGAAAAACTTTGGAGTGGGTTGGATGCTCAAGTTCATGCTCATCCAGAAGCTTTTGCTGAATCCTTGCAACGCTTACTACCAGACCTTTCTCACCGTTCTGAAATAGAACAAGACCTGATTTCAAAGCTCGTTTTAGCTTGTGGAGATGTCAGTTTGGCGTCGTTTGTCAGGTTGAGTGATCAGGCGATCGCCACAAGCCGTGAAGCCCTCAAATCAGGTTGTCAGGTTGTTGTGGATATCCCAACGGTAGGTGCTGCTTTAGATATGACGAGATTAGCTCATTTGGGATGTCGCGTGGAAACATTAATTGATAACCCCCACATCACGACAGCCACAGAAGCAGAAAAAGCATTTTGGCAGCATCAGGAATGGCGCGAAAAATTACACCAAGTTTCCCCAAATTGCATATTGGTGATTGGCTATGCTCCTAGTGTGCTGCTGTCTGTATGTAAAGCTATTCAAAAGCAGGAAATCGCTCCTGCGTTAGTGATTGGTATGCCTGTTGGCTTTAGTCATGCTCCCGCGGCTTCGCGACAACTGATGCAATTATCCGTGCCTTTTATCACAATTCAAGGGACTTTAGGTGGTGGATTATTAGCTGCTACTGCCCTGAATTCTTTAGTTGAATCACTGATTGAGAAACCTGATTGTCATTGTTATTTGAGCAGGACTTAGTACTGTAAATGACAAAAGTTTGTAGCGAATATAGCAATTCTAAATCATCAGCCGTAACGAATTCACTTTATTTCTGCCGACTTAATTAACAGATTTTTTCATTATTCCATAACAAACAAGTACCATAAGCAGTATTTTATTGATTTCTAATTCCTCATTCTCTAGAGTGATTCACTACTCCTTTAGATGGGCAAATTACATCCCTAGATAGGGTGCGTTATAGTGAGCGTAACGCACCAGAATTCATAAGAGCCATTTGTAAATGCTTTGGTGAGTTAGAACAAAGTCTGTAACGCACAATCTTCAAGATAGTATCAGCGTTAACAGACGTAGAAACCCTTTGGGTATTAGTTTTGGAGAAGGCGATTTTTTTATGAAAAAGCATGACTTAGTGTCAGAAGCTAGGACACTACTTGAAAAATCCATTATTTATTATCATGGTCGTCCGATTGGTACAGTAGCTGCTATAAACCCGGGGTTAAGCGTGCTGAATTATGACCAATGTTTTGTTCGTGATTTTGTCTTATCAGCATTAGCTTTTTTGAGCAACAACCAACCAGAAATTGTACGCAACTTTTTGATAGAAACTCTTTCGTTACAAAGTCATGAACCAAACATTGACTCTTTTAAACCGGGTCCAGGACTCATGCCAGCCAGCTTTAAAGTTGAACTACAAGATAGAGAAGAATATTTAGATGCTGATTTTGGAGAACATGCTATTGCTAAAGTTCCACCTGTTGATTCCTGTTTGTGGTGGCTTATCTTACTGCGGGCATATGTGAAAGCAACAGGTGATATTTCACTTATTCATCAAAGGGAATTCCAACAAGGAATCAAATTAATTTTACAAATGTGTCTTGTCCATCGGTTTGCCATGTATCCGACGATGTTGGTTCCTGATGGCTCTTTTATGATTGACCGTCGTATGGGTGTTTACGAACATCCTTTAGAAATTCAAGTACTGTTCTATGCAGCTTTACGTGCATCTAAGGAACTGCTTTCAGCTAATGAAGAAAATGCTTCTTGCATTTGTGGTGTTAATCAACGTTTAGCAAGCCTGACTTATCATCTGCGACAATACTACTGGATTGATTTGAATCGCTTAAATGAAATTTATCGATTTAAGGGTGATGAATTTGGCAAAGAAGTAGCGAATCGATTCAATATTTATGCTGATTCAATTCCTACTTGGTTAACTGAATGGCTTCCAGAAACTGGAGGTTATTTAGCAGGTAATCTCGGTCCTGGACGCATGGATTTTCGGTTTTTCACTGTAGGAAATCTCATGGCAATCATCACTTCTCTTGCCAGCAAGCAGGAATCTGAGTGTATTATGGATTTAATTGAGCAACGCTGGAGTGATTTGGTGGGATATATGCCCATGAAAATCTGTTTTCCAGCACTTGAAGGTATGGAGTGGAGACTCATCACCGGATGCGATCCAAAAAATATCGCTTGGTCATATCATAATGGTGGCAATTGGCCTGTTTTACTTTGGTTACTAGTAGGTGCGGCTCAAAAAACCAATCGTTTAGAACTTGCCTATAAAGCCATTGAGCTTGCAGAAAATCGCTTAATGCGAGATGAATGGCCCGAATACTACGATGGTAAGAATGGTCGATTGATTGGCAAAGAAGCAAGAAAATTTCAAACCTGGACTATTGCTGGCTACTTAGTAGCGAAAGAAATAATTTCAAATCCCATGTATTTAGAATTAGTATGTTTTGATTTTGATTAAGAACAACTAGTAAATAGATGCAGAACTGTTTAAAGTTGCTCAATTTCGTTGTATAATTTATAGTCTGCATAATAGCTTGATAAAAGGGTTTCCATCCCTCGGCTTCCTTGGTTAACTCAAAAGCTAGTGAGCAAGGTGGTTTGCTTTTCAATTAGCGTTCTTTGCTTTTCTTGATTCAGAAACAGCGGATGACCAGAGGGTAATTGCTATCATTCTCACAACAGAGGGACAGCAACAGCCTGACCAAGTGGTAAGTTGCTCAGATTTCCTGCTAGAGGCTATCACGCTCACTTTCAGAAGCCACAGTCTTGCAAAACTACAACAAAGCGCGAAAATTAAGACCGAGAACTTCTGAGTTGAAATTTTGCTTGGCTTTTTTTGTATATGATACGGTGGATAATTGTTCAACAAATCCACCGCAAAATAAAAAGCCATGAGAGATAATCCCAAGCAACAAATCCGTATATGGGCAATGTTGTGCCATTTCTCGGCTTTGTCGTGGATACCACTAGCTAGCTTATTATTTCTCGGTATTCCCTTATATTTGCCGTTTTTGAATATTGTGGGACCATTGATAATTTGGCATTGGAAAAAAACACAATACCCTTGGATTGACTTCCAAGGAAAAGAATCTTTGAATTTTCAACTATCACTAACAGTTTATGCTCTCATTGTAATAGTTGCATCATTATTTCTGGTTTTAATAACTTGTGGTATTGCAGTCACGACAAATGTGAGTGCAAAGTATTTAGAAACAGTTTTTAATAATTTAATAACTGCTCTTGGTGTATTTATTTCAGTCCTAATGGTATTACAATTAACTTTAGTGAATATTGCAGCAATTAAGGCTTACAAAGGTCAACATTATCGGTACCCTTTCACAATTAGATTTTTGAAATGAGAAAAACTATAAGTTAGAAATATAATTTTGCTTCACTCAAGACTGGTATAATTCAGACAGTCACATTATAAGGAATTAATTTAGCTGTGATTGGCGTTGCAGTTGTTGGTACGGGATTTGGTCAGAAAGTCCACATTCCCGGATTTCAGGCTTATCCTCACACAGAGGTCGTTGCTGTTTATAACCGAGATTTAGATAAAGCCAAAGCCATCGCACAATCCTACAATATTCCCCACGTTTGTAACACGATAGCAGATATTGTCGGACTACAAGAAGTACAAGCAGTTAGCATTTCCACACCACCATTTTTGCATTATGAAATAGCAAAAGCAGTGCTGCAAGCTGGGAAACACGTATTACTAGAAAAACCCACAACCATGAATGCAGCCGAAGCTAAAGAACTATATGAGTTAGCAGGGCAAGTAGGTGCGATCGCGGTTGTAGACTTTGAATTTCGCTTTGTACCCGGATGGCAATTATTTTCTGAACTGTTGTCAGAAGGTTATGTGGGTTCAAAGCGCTTAATCAGAATAGATTGGTTAGGTTCTTCTCGTGCTGATGCTACACGCCCTTGGAACTGGTATTCTCGCAAAGACCAAGGAGGCGGTGCATTGGGATCTTTGGGTTCTCACACTTTTGATTATATTCACTGGCTGTTTGGTCCTGTACGCAAATTAAACGCCCATTTCAGTACCGCTATTCCCCAGCGACTAGATCCCAACACTGGAGAATTCAAGCCTGTGGAAACGGATGACACGTGTCTATTGATGTTAGAGTTGGCGGATGGGACACCTTGCCAAGTTTCCATCAGTGCCGTGGTTCATGCATCGCGTACTCATTGGATAGAAGTTTATGGCGATCGCGGTACTTTAGTATTGGGAAGTGAAAATCAAAAAGATTACATACATGGGTTCCGTGTTTGGGGTTCTCAACCAGGAAAACCGCTGACGGAAATAGAAATTCCCAATCGCTTATTATTTCCCAAAAATTACTCTGATGGTCGCATTTCTGCGTTTATTAGAGTCATAGACCAATGGGTGCAAGGAATTGAACGCAAGCAGGAGATAGTTCCATCATTGCGAGAAGGGGTTTATTCGCAGTTATTGATGGATTTCTCCCATGAATCTAATGCCACATCAACTTGGGTAGATGTACCAAGCTTGGAAGAATTTCTGGCTCACTAAGCGGTTGACCATTCAAGTTGCACGAAATGAGCGGCGTTGTTTGCTCTTAGGTATAAGTAGTTGAGAATGCCGCAAGATGTTAAGCAAATTTGCGCTTTGACTCAAATTAGTTTGAGTAAGATGTATACAACATCACAAATTTCCGCTTTATATCTTTTGGAGGGCGTCCGATCACTTGTTTTCAGAGGAAAATATAAACGTCACAGGAAACCTGTTTTGGCAAACACCGTTAACCCCGACTTGGTCGGGGTTTTTGTATTTGACAGTCATTAATTATTAACGCTGTTTGTGGAAGTTAAGTTTGGGGTGTAGTAAACAATTCCAGCTTTTTGCCTACTGTCTATTTTTCCCCACCCTTTCAAAGAAAAGTGCTATGTAAATTGTGAAAAATTAAGATTTTACGCCTTTGGGATGGTGTGAAATTGCTTGACTCAAATCAAAATACAATACAACACTGGAATACGCTGCATACAAGAAAGCACCGCATACCCCGACGACATCGGGGTATTTTTTAGATATTGGCTTCATTTTTTCTCTTACTTCATAGTGTCATTCTCAATGACATTGCCCCTTGCATCATAAATTTTAAGCAGACGACGATTATAGTTAACTCTAAATGGATCTTCGATTTCGTCAAAGTCCAGTTTTTTGGACAATGACCCTCTACCCGTTTGGAAGGAAGGCTTCCAGACCTTAAGTTTACCCTTAAGTTTTTCGCTAAGTTATCCATCTTCACCCCAAACCAGCTGGAAGAAACCGAAACTTAGAGATAAGGATACGTCAAGACCACACAATTGAGTCAGCCAAAGGGGTGGGTTATGAAACAACAATTAGACAATAACTTTCTTTTTCCTCTGCATCGCTATCATGGTAAGTTCACACTAGAAGCTTTAGCATTCAACGCCAATCTACAAGAATTTGCAACACGTATCAGCTACATCTGCAATTTACAGACTAATGGTAAGCTCTCTCCAGAAGAGTCGTACCAGCAAATTAACGCACTCTGGGAACAGGTAAAACACAGCTATTCAGCACTAGGGATTGACACACATGGAGCGGATTAATTGACGAGGAGATTTACTCCTTATCAAGAAAGTTACAGTGAATTTATCCCTTAAATCAACAGCTATCGATATTAAAGCCAATTTAATGCTTTTATCTCTTATTCCAACAATTTGAAACAACAGGAAGCAAAGATTATGAAACGTCAACTAGTTGGATTAGTTGCTTGTGCCTTAACAACAACTACCGCCTTAAGTGCATTTACTAAACCTGCCAAAGCAATCTCAGTGGGAGAAGCGCTGGGAATTGCAGCAGGCGGAGCCGCAGCCGGGATTCTCATCAATAACCAAGTCAAAGCCCACCATCATAGCTACCAACCACCGCAGGCTGAGTATGATAGGGGCTTGCGGGATGGCGAAGAACGACTGAAGTACGATAACCCTCGCCACTCTTCAGCTTATGACCGGGGATATGAAAATGGGATGCGTGAAAATTCTTATTAAGGTGTTTACTGACCACTAACCATTTGATATCAGCGCAGGTTTCTTAAGTTGTCACGAATTCACTCCTCTAGAACCTTGACATTGACATTAATGTCAAGGTTTAGCGTGAGAGAGTGTCTGCTGATTTAACTCTCATGCTCTACCCACAACGTTTAACCCAATTTACTAAAGAACATACAGAAGCTGTAGCAGCAATCCTTTGTGGAGTGCTGTTATTTCTGGGATGGTTTGCCTTACATCTTAATTTTTTGGGATGGGCGCTGCTGCTGTTACCCGCGGCTTACGTCATTGGTGGCTATGAAAGCGCCCGTGAGGGACTGACTACCCTCATCAAAGAAAAAGAACTGGATGTAGATTTGCTGATGATTGTGGCGGCGTTGGGTGCTGCTATTTTGGGCTTGTGGCAAAGAGAGTACCACTTAATTATTGATGGGGCAATCTTGATTCTGATCTTTGCCATTAGTGGGGCGTTGGAAGGCTACGCTATGCAAAGGACGGAGCGGAGTATTCGCTCTTTGATGAGTTTGACACAAGACACAGCAACAGTTTTGCGTTCCGGAGGCGAAGAAGTAGTTCCTATCAACCAGCTTAAGGTAGGAGATGAAATTGTTGTCAAACCAGGGGAACTCATTCCCACCGACGCAGTGATTGTTTCTGGTTTCAGTACCATCAATCAAGCCGCCATTACAGGAGAGTCTTTACCTATAGAGAAAACGGTGGGTGAGGAAGTCTTTGCAGGTACAATCAACGGCTATGGTGCGCTCAAGCTCAAGGTGCATCAACCACCGGAAAGTAGTTTGATTCAGCGTGTGATTCGCCTGGTAGAGCAAGCACAAACAGAAGAACCTCCTTCTCAACAGTTTATCGAGCGATTTGAACGGGGGTATGCGCGCTTTATTGTGGTAGCTGGGTTATTGCTGGCAATTTTGCCGCCATTTGTCTTAAATTGGGATTGGGAAACAACAATTTATCGTGCTCTTACCTTCCTGGTGGTCGCTTCTCCCTGTGCGCTGATGGCTGCAATTATGCCAACGCTGCTGTCTGGAATTGCCAATGGGGCAAGACAAGGGATTTTGTTCAAAAATGGTGCCCAGTTGGAAATGATGGGTAAGGTAAGAGCGATCGCCTTTGATAAAACAGGGACTTTGACAACGGGACAGGTGCAGGTTTTCAAGGTCATTCATCTTGGTGGATACACGGAGCAAGATGTGTTGAAGGTGGCTGCATCTGTAGAATCCAGTTCCGAACATCCCATCGGCGAAGCTATTGTGCAGGCGGCTCGTGATTTAAATTGGTCGAGAGCAGTTGAGGTAAAAGCTATACCAGGACAGGGAATTGTGGGTATGCAGAACCCCACCCCCAACCCCTCCCCGCTTGCGGGGAGGGGAGCCGCAGGCGGGGTGGGGTCACACCAACAGGTGATTGTGGGGAAAGCGGATTTTGTCCAGCAGTATGTGATAAATTTACCGGATGAATTGAAGGAATCGGCTCGCGGCTTAGAGGAGGAAGGAAAAACGGTCGTTTGGGTTGCACAAGGAGAAGAGGTGCTGGGTGTGATTGCGATCGCAGACTCTATTAGAGCAGAATCAGCAAGAGCGATCGCCCGCTTGAGAAAGCTGGGAGTTGAACATATTGTGATGTTAACTGGTGATAACGAGCGAACTGCTCACAGCGTTGCCCAAGCAGTTGGCATTGACAAGGTGTATGCAGAACTGTTACCAGAAGATAAGCTTCATGTTATCCGTCGTTTACAGCAAGAGTATAAAACCGTGGCAATGGTGGGGGATGGTATCAATGATGCCCCAGCCTTAGCTCAAGCATCTGTAGGTATTGCGATGGGCAAAGTTGGCAGTGATGTCGCATTGGAAACCGCAGATATAGTACTGATGGCGGATAGGTTGGAGAAAATAGAAGCAGCGATGCGTTTGGGTAAAAGAGCGCAGGCGATCGTTAAGCAGAATATTACCATTGCTTTGGGGTTCATTGTTTTGCTCTTAATTGGCAATTTTCTTGGAAGTGTGAACTTACCCATCGGGGTGATTGGACACGAAGGTTCTACTGTGATTGTCACCCTAAGTGGTCTGCGATTACTGAAATAATACATATGTAGTAAGCGCTTTAGCGCTAAAATGCTTACTACGAAGCCCTTAAATCAAAAGTAAAGTTTTTCTCGTTCCTTGCCTCTGGGAAGGGATGCATAACTTGAGGCTCCGCCTCAATATAATTATAGGGAGGCGGAGCCTCCTAGTAGGCATTAATTTCAGCATATTCTCGACCTCTTGACGGCTTAACTGTTGGAAATTTGTCACTCAGTTGTGATTAATGTTTGTGGATGCACTATCACAATCCCTTCCTTATTCCTAAAATCGTCAATGTTGAAAGTCAATAAATGCGTTATCCCATGTGCTAACATGACAGCGATTAACCTGACATCATGAACACGCTTACCCATCACGTTGTTAGCAGTTACATAATTCAACCAATTGATAAATATTTGCGGAGTCTCCTCAAGCAGTGGAAACTGACTCACAATTTGCTCTACCTCAGTACGGGTTTGTTCAGCACTCAACCCCAAACCATTAACCTCAACTGGACGGGTAGCGACAACCCAAAACTCAATAATATTTTGACTGGTGATATAAACTTGATGAGCTTGCATGAGGAGTTTTGCAGTTGCTTCACCAGCAAGCAGATGGGTAGGAGAGTTTCCATCACTCATCCGCAACAAGATATTCGTATCCAGAAGATAAGCAACCATTACTCGTATATATTCTCTCGCCGCAATGCTTCATCGGGTAAATTAGGACCCTCCTTGTGGCTGAGTACCCATTGCATTAAACCTTCAGCCCGTTCTTCAGATGTGGCAGTTACCCAGAATGGTTGAGGGTTGCTCTGTGGGTGTAAAATTAACCTACCATTATTCACTTCAACCACAAAGCGTGTGTTGGGCTTTATCGCCTCAAGAATTTTGGAGGGCAAATGCAGCACACCATCTTCGTTGATTTCAACAATTGGATTCATGAATGTTACCTTTGGGTTATTTATGGCTGTAGTTGTAGTCTACTTCACGACTGTTGCTGCGCTATCTGCCTAACTGCTTCTAAATCAAGCTGAAGCTGTTCAGCGATTTGTTCTACAGTCAATCCAGCTTTTAACAGCAGCGGAACAGCAGCTAACTTACCTTCTGTGATCCCAACTTTTCGACCTTCTTCTCGTCCTTCTTCTCGTCCTTCTTCTCGTCCTTCTTCTAATGCTTCCTGGTAAACTCTAGTCTGCTTGAGTGCGCTTAATTTCAGCATATTCTCGACCTCTTGACGGCTCAACTGGGGCAATTTGTACACTATAATTGTCTCGATTAAATCTATTATTGCTTGGCTAGACAATCTGTCTGCAATTTCCTGCTTTGCTTGGTCGATGAGTTTTCTAGCGCGATTGACGGCGTTTTCTTCTGGTTCTACCACTAACTTGACAATCCCAATACCCAAAGATTGATCAGCTGTTGAGTCTAATTCATCGACATAAACGCGCTGTACTTTAGAACTTTGTAGCAAAACCTGATAAAGTCTGGTTTCATCTGGTTCTAAGCTTCGCTTGGGATAGATAATAACGGCGTACCAATCGTAAGTGGATGGATTTTGGTCTAAAAACAGAAACAGTTCCGCAAACACTCGATGATAGAGAAATTCATCTTTTTGAAACTGCACCTCACAGAAATATACTGTTTTTTGATACTCCCCACGGCTAAAAGCCGGGGGATTCTTGAAGAGTCCACAAACGAAC